>CAVKUX010000041.1:0-14586 GCA_963659595.1 Anaeroplasmataceae bacterium
CGCGTGGGGCAACACTGACGCGATTGACTTCGTAGCAATCGCTAGTTCGTTGCAAGCAACGAACGGCAGACGGGCTGTTGGCAATACAAATCGGCTAAAAGCCGTGCCACTGCGCTTTGTGCGCCAGCTTCGCACCCAAACGGCGCAGTCGCTTGTACTCTCCGTCAAGCTCGGCGCTCCCTTTTCTCGCCGCCTTGCGGCTCGTGTTCCGTCTGCGAATTAGCACATTCCGTTTATAAGTACGCTTCGAATGAGTTTTCATTTAACCGCTTGCGCGGTTAGCAGTGCAGAAATCTCAATCGATATTCATTTGAGATTTGTATGCTTTCACCGTGTTTGACAACAGCATCGTCACTGTCATAGGTCCTACGCCACCGGGAACAGGCGTTATAAACGAACATTTGGGCGCAACTTCGTCAAAATCGACATCGCCGCAAAGTTTGCCGTTTTCGTCTCTGTCCATACCCACGTCGATCACAACCGCGCCGTCCTTGACCATACCGCCTTTGAGGAACTTCGCTTTGCCTATGGCAACGCACACTATATCGGCTTGCGATGTGATGCTTTTGAGGTTCTGCGTGCGCGAATGGCATATCGTCACCGTGCAGTTTCTGTCAAGCAAAAGTTGCGCAAGAGGCTTACCGACAAGGTTCGAGCGACCTATTACGACCGCATTTTTGCCTTCGAGCGGAATGTTGTAGTAATCGAGAAGTTTCATAACACCGTACGGCGTGCAAGCGACAAGGCAGTCGCGCCCCGTCCACAGTCTGCCCTTCTGCACATAATGGCAACCGTCAACGTCTTTGTCGGGGTCGATGAGGTCGAGAAGAGAATTTTCATCGAGGTTTTTCGGAAGCGGAAGTTGCAAAATCATGCCCGATACGTCGGGATTTTCGTTGAGATAACTTATAGTTCCTGCAACCTCGTCAAAAGTGCTTTCGGCAGGAAGTTTGCAAAGAAACGATTTTATTCCCACTTCGTCGCACGCCTTGATTTTGTTGCGAACGTACACTTGCGACGCGGAATCGTCGCCCACGAGTATGACCGCAAGACCGATTCCGCAAGGGCAATCGAGTTTTTTGAGATTTTCAACTTCGTCTTTGATTTGTTCTCTCGTGACTTTGGCAACGAGTTTGCCGTCAATAATCTGCATATTCCACCTCTATGCGCAATTATACCATTGCTAACGCCCCATGTCAAAACATCTTGAACCGCGCAATCGCCGTTTTTGCACGGTTTTTGTGAAAACAAAAGATAAATTCGGGGCAAAAACGGCATTTTGTCACATTCTAACAGTGTTTTTGCGCAAAGAATATTGACATAATCCCTTTCAAATAATATAATTAGTCCACAAAATTCAGCACGGAGATGGATATGGACAACTGGGCAGTAGTCGATTGGAATACGGATGTTTGGCATTTTATCGTCAGAATGCTCGTTTCCGTCGTATGCGGATTTTTGATAGGTCTCGAGCGCAAATCCCGAAGCAAAGAGGCGGGCATTCGCACGCACGCAATAGTTTGCTTGGCGTCCTGTCTGTTTATGATTTTGTCAAAATACCTTGCAGCGCCGCTTTTCAGCGACATTTCGGGCAATACCTTTACCGCCGACGCAACGAGAATCGCCTCGCAGGTTGTCACCGGCATCGGTTTTTTGGGCGCAGGCATCATCATGTACCGCAGAGACGTTATGCACGGTCTTACGACAGCGGCAGGTGTTTGGGCAACGGCGGCAATCGGCATGGCAATCGGCAGCGGCTTTATCGTCACGGGCGTGAGCGCAACGGTGATAATTCTCCTTTTGCAACTCATCTTCCATTTGCCGATAAAGACTTTTACGACAAGACATATCGCGCTTATCAAAATGCAAGTCTGGATTGAAAACGACGAGATTCTCAATCAGATTCTCGAAAAACTCGGCGCACAGAAAGTGAGTTCCTACAAAGTCAAGCAAGTTGGCGAAAGCCTCATCGCAACCGTCGAAGTCGCAACCACCGACGAACTCGACCCGATGAAATTCAACTCTTTGATTAGAGAGTTCCCCTCTCACCTTCTCTCAATCGAACGCGCAGACGAATAAGCGCAAACATCTAACTATATGAAAACGGCAGTTTAGGCTGCCGTTTTTCTTTGTGGTCTTATAGGTTTTGCAAATTCAAATTTTTAGAGGTTTTGCGGAATCTAACGTCTTTAATTTTGATTATGCAATCACAATCGATGGCAATATTGCCTCGCTTCGACAAGTTTATGCTCGGTTCAATTCACTTTGTTTATTGGGGCGTTTTGCAAGAATGCTCGAACGTTGTCCTCTGTTGCGTGCAAAAGTCGCACTCTCGCATCGAGGCTCGCCCATGCCATATGCGGCGTGATTATGCAGTTTTTTGCGTAAAGCAAAGGATTGTCGGCTTTGGGCGGTTCGCTTGTCATCACGTCGAGCGCCGCTCCTGCGATTTTGCCCTCGTTGAGCGCATCGGCAAGCGCGTTTTCGTCGATAAGTCCGCCCCTTGCAGTGTTGATAAGATACGCCGTAGGCTTGAAAAGCGCAAGACTTTTTTCGTTTATCATAAGTTTTGATTGCTCGTTGAGCGGACAATGCAAAGTGACGAAATCGGCGTTTTTGAAAACTTCCTCTTTCGATACGCAACCAGCGACGGGCGTGCGAGTGCTTATAAGAACGTTCATTCCGAACGCTTTTCCGATTTGCGCGACCTTTTTGCCTATACTTCCGTAGCCTATTATGCCGAGCGTTTTGCCGTACAGTTCGTGAAGAGTGTCGAGCGTGTATGCAAAATCCTTGCAATTCTGCCAATCCCCTCTCGCAACCGATTGCGTATGTAACGAGAGTTTGCACGCAAATTCGAGAATAAACGCAAAAGTGAGTTGCGCAACCGAATTTGTGCTGTAATACGGCACGTTGCACACGGTGATTCCGAGCGTCTTTGCCGCCTCGATATCTACGATGTTGTAACCCGTTGCTAAAATGGTGATCAATTTGAGATTTTTGCACTCGGCAAGCGTATCTTTGTCCAACACGATTTTGTTGATAACCAAAATATCCGCGTCTTTTGTGCGCGGCAAAACGTCCTCTTTGCTCGTCGTGTCGTAGTAGGTCACGTCGCCGAATCGATTGAGGAAATCGAAATCGAGTTCCTTTCCTTTTGCGGTTGCACCGTCAAGAATGACAATTTTCATAATTAATTACATAATGAATAAATTTGTTTAATCGCTTGCGTGCGTAGCACGCTTCACCAAACAATCGTGCGCGCGGAATTGAGGTTTGAGTTCTTACCCGTGCTTGATTTGTGAGCGTACGCACGATTGTGCGGTTAGTGATTGCGAGAACAAGTGCGGTTTTTGACAATTGCCCAAAATAGATTCATTTCTATTTATGGGATTCCCACGCTTCGCTCTGAATGACGACGTGGGCGATTGACTCTGCCGCAACGCCGTTTGAATCTTCCATATGCGCACAAAGTGCGCCACCAAGCAGATAATTTGGCGAAACTGTGGCGTGAGGCTTTGTCCTTGCTTGAACCGATAGCGCAAATTCTCTGCGCGGTTAGTAAAGCAATAAATCAAGCAAGGCTCTCGGCGATATGCAAATTTTGCGTATTGCCGTTGCCTAAGCGATGATTTTTGCTTGTTATTCTTCGACTAATTTACGCTTTCTGTCGTTGATGATTCCGAGGCTGTCTTTCATCGCTTTTTCCGCGCTGTCGAGAATGTTGAACGCAAGCGAGCGCGCTTCGTAGTCCATCTTGTGATAGTTTTCTTCCGCTTCCTGCTGCATTGACTCGGCTTCGGCTTTTGCGCGAGCATAAACTTCGGTTTCGCTCATCAGACGTTTTGCTTGTTCTTCCGCCTTGTCCATAGTTTCGTTTGCGTACTTTTCGGCTTTTTCGATGATTTCGTCACGCTCTTTTTTGATTTGCGTCGCCTCTCTCAACACGAGCGGATAACTCGCTCTGAAACGCGAGATAAGGTCGAGCAAAACTCCCTTGTTGATGACGATATCAGTGTTGCTGAACGCCGCTTTTTTGGCTTTTAACACTTCGCTCTCGATTTCGTTGATAAGCATATCGATGGTTTCCATAACGCACCCCTTTTGTGTAATAATTTATTTTTATTTTTGTATTTTTATGGCAAAAAAACTATGCCTTTTGCCATCGTTTTGTCTTATTTTATCATATATTTTCAACCGAAAACAGACCTTGCTTTTGCGCTATTTGAGGCTTGCAAACTCTTTTGACATTAAAAGCGCAACGCAGCATGTCGGTATCGACGAGTAATCGCCATTTGCGATTTGTTCTCTTGCTTTTGTCGAACTTACGTTTGAAAAGACGTGCGGCTCGATGAAAAGCGTTTCGAAGCCGTGCTCGCGGTTGAACTTTGCCATATCGTCCTCGTACGCTCTGTCCTCGTCCCCTCTTATGCCTCTAATCAGCACGCTTGCGCCGACGTCTTTTGCGACCTCGACGGCGTATTTTTCGGAATATATCGCCCTTGCACCCTTCTTTTGAGCGCATACGCACTCGCAAAGCGCAAGTCGTTGCGCCGAATTGAAAGTGTACTTTTTGTCGGGATTGACAAGGCAGGCAACCCACACTTCGTCAAACTCGCAAAGAGCCTCGTCAAGCACCGCTTCGTGTCCTTTTGTGAACGGGTCGAAACTGCCTGCCATGAGCGCGACGGATTTGCGAGAGATAAACTCGGCAACCACCGTTCCCATTTTTTTTGTGCGCTGTTTATAGCGTTTGTCGCTCACCTTGTAGTTTTTTTCCGCGCCGTGTTCGAACACAATAACGCCGCCGTCGGCAAGCAAATCGAGGTCGAATATCAAGCCGAGCGCAATCTCGCCGAGACCGCTTGCATACGGCGGATCGACAAATATCATATCGAACTTTTTGCCGGTGACGTATGCGTTGCGAAGCACGCCAGAAAAATCGGAATTGACCACCTTGAAATTGCCGTCAATCCCTTGCAAATTTTTGCGCACGAGTTCGATGCTGTCCTTGCTGTTGTCAACAAACACAACCTCTTTCGCGCCGCGCGAAATGCACTCTATGCCGAGCGCGCCGCTCCCTGCAAACAAATCGAGCACGACTGCGTCTTGACTGTATCCCTGCAAGACGTTGAAAAGCGTTTCTTTTATTCTGGTGGTTGTTGGACGAACTCTGTCATCCTTTGGCGAGGCGAGATTTTTGCCTCTGTACTTTCCTGCAACAACTCTCATTTTTCACCGTTTATATTCGTTGAATATAACTATTCTCGTTTTGAGTGGATAAAACTCATATCTTATCCTTGTGAAAATAATCGTTTTATCCGCTTTGTTTATCGTTTGATGTTTTCTGTTTTATAACAACAATACCACGTTTTTACGGCATATCCGCGCCGTAAGGATTGGCTCTTTCGCCGCTCGCGTCGATAATCCGCTTTTCGGTGACGAGAACGTCGAGCGGAACGTCGAAAGAATCCGTTTGAAGCCCTTCGACCTGCTGACAATCGAACGCAAGACCTATGACGAAACAATCGTGCGAGGCAAGATAGCGGTCGTAATATCCTTTGCCGTGTCCTGCCCTTTTCAATCCGTCGAACGCAACCATAGGCACGACTGCAACCGTCGGGTCGTCAACCGAGTGCGAGCCGACGGGTTCGAGTATGCCCCATTTGTTTGTTTTGAAGTTGGTGAACGGCGAGATTGCGATTGCTTTCATATCCTCGCCGCAAACTCTCGGCACGCAAACGACCTTTTCGAGCATAAGGGCAAGTCCTACGATTTCCTCGGTGTTCGGTTCGCCGTCCGTGCCCAAGTAAACAAAAACTTTCGGTGCGTGCGCAAACTCGAAAAGTCCGGAAAGAGTGTCGGCGATTGCGCCGCTTGCCCATTCTTTTTGCGCCGAACTCATCTTTGAGATTTGCGCTTTTGCAAATTTTCGTGCTTCGATTTTGTTCATTTTTCAGTCGTTTTTTATACGATTTTTGCGTGTTTTTTGCCGTTTTTTATGCGTTTTTCACGCTGTTTTTATGTCGTTTCAAGCGATTTTCAACGTTGATATTTTTGAAAATTTCGACGGGTTTTATCGCTTTCAGTCGAGATATACTCTCTTTATTCTGCCCTTTTGCGATGTCATAAGGCAGTATTCTATGGTGTTTTGCTCTCTTGCGACTTCGCATGCTTTGTCGCCGTCGAAAAGCAGAACTTTTTCGCCGACTTTTGCCACTAAATCGCCCGTATCGATGACGAAACAGTCCATACACACGTTGCCTATGACCGCGCATTTTTTGCCGCGAATCCACACGGACGAGGGATTTTCCCTTGCAATCGAATCGGCATATCCGCCGAAAACGACCGCCGTGTTCGTCGCTTTTTGCAAAGCAAAATCGCCGTAACTCACTCTTTCGCCCGCTTGCAAGTGTCGAGATTCGATGACCTGCGAATATGCGCTCATTGCGCCCTTATATGCGTTTATGCCGAGTCGCACGCCGTCGTAGCGCAAATTCGGATTGAAAAGCGAATGGCTTGAAGCAAGGTGCGCTTTTATGTCGGGATAATATCCCTTTGCAACCTCGACGAATTTGTCGAACGCGCATTTTTGCGATTGAGTTTCGTCACGCAAGTGCGAATATATGCCAAAAACGTTTATGCCGAGCGATTTTGCCTTTTGCAAGACGATTTGAAGTTCGTCAAGGCAAAAACCCAGTCTGTGCATACCGCTGTCGACTTTGACGTGCGTTTTCAGTTTTGCGGGATTTACGCGGTTTGATTTTGTCAAACTCACGATTTTTGCGAACTGCTCTCGATTGTGCAATCCGATTGTCAAATCCTGCTTATATGCTCTTAATATCTCGTTTTCGCAGAGAGCAAGCACGAGAATTTCGCTTTTTATGCCCGCGTTTCTGAGTTTTAACCCTTCTTCGAGAGTTTCCACGCCGAAAGCGTCGACGACGTTTTCCGCTCGCTTGGCGACTTTTACGAGCCCGTGTCCGTATGCGTCCGCTTTGACCATAAGCATTACGGGAACGCCGACGAGCCGCTTTGTCGCAAGGATGTTTTGCTCTATTCTGTTTAAGTCGATTTCGACAACGATTTTCACAGCCACCTCGCATAATCTTATGCGCGTGACATAGAGTCGGTGACATAATTTTTTGCTTTTCGCACTACCGCGCGGTATAATGCTTTCAAGTTTAGAAATACATAGCAACTTCAAAGCGGTTAGCGGCGCATTTTGCGGGCGTTGTACGATTTTATCTGTTGCGAATTATCTTTTATACTCAACCGCGCTTGTAGTAATTGATAAGGCAACCGTCGAGAATGATTTGCTTTTCGCTGTCGGTGAGAGCATCCATACGCAACGTGAAGTTTTGCGATTTTCCGTCACGAACGAGGTGCGCCTCAAACTGCGTTTTGCCGCTCGCTATTGCTTCTCTCACGTTCTCGATAACCACGATATCCCCTTTTAGATAGTCGGTTTTGTCGTCTATGAGCGGAAGCATACCCCAGTTGATGAGGTTTGAGCGATAACGTTTTGTCGCATACTCTCTCGCTATGTTTGCGCCGCCCGAAAGGAAGCGTTGACAACTTGCCGCTTGCTCTCTCGCGCTGCCGTCGCCGGGTTTGACTGCAAATATGCAAGATGAAACAGTCGTGTCGTCGACGGATATTCCGAGCATCTTCAAAGCGTCTTTGACGTCGTTATTTTCGCCGTCGCGCACTTTTTTGCTCTCGCCGACGTATGAGGGGTCTTTTCTCGAAAGCGCAAACTCTGCAAGGCGCAAAGGATTGCTTCTATACGAGGACGTTTCGCCCGACGGTATGAGTTCGTCCGTAGTGGTGACGGGGTCGTTGATTACGCTGCAAAGTTTGAGCGCAAGATTGTCTTTGAGCGGCGCAATTGTCGGAATGTCGGTGATGTTCGGACCGTACACGAGTTCTTGCGAAGAATCCGCTTTGCCAAAGCCGTTGTACACTCTCGACGCATACGCTTTTTCGTCGTATTCGAAGGGAGCGAAGTTCTCGTCGAAGTCGATATCCAAAGCGGACGTCAACACGCCGCCGTTTGCCGCCGTCGCCGCAATAGAGCGTGCGTCCATAAGCGCAACCGAAGCGATTTGATTGTCGGAAGGCTTGCTTCCCTCTCGTCTTTCAAAGTTCCTCGTCGTATGGCGAATACTGAATCCGTTGTTGCACGGAACGTCGCCTGCGCCGAAACACGGACCGCAGAAACAAGGTTTGACGACTGCGCCGCTTTCGATGAGCGTTGCGATAGAGCCGTTTCTGACGAGCGCAAGATTGGTGGGTTGAGAGCCTGTGTATACGTTGAGCGCAAACGCGCCGCTTCCCACACTCCTGTTTTTAAGTATGTTTGCTGCAAGGGATATATTGTCGTAAGTGCCGCCTGCGCAACCTGCGATTACGCCTTGCGATACGACGATTTTGCCGTCTTTTATCTTGTCGGTAAGGCGGAATGCGCCCTCTTTCAAGCCCAAAAGTTTGTTGCCTTCCTTTTCGACTTCGGACAAAATATCGTAGGGATTTGCGATAATGTCCGCAAGTTTATATACGTTCGAGGGATGGAACGGAAGCGCAATCAAAGGCTCGACTTTGCTCAAATCCACCAAAATTCCGCCGTCGTACCGAGCGCCTTCTTGCGGAGCAAGTTGTTTGTATTCGTCCTCTCTATGATAGGCTTTAAGATACTCTCTCGTCTTTTCGTCGGTGCACCATATGGACGAAAGACACGCGCTTTCGGTTGTCATAACGTCTATGCCGTTTCTAAATTCCATAGGAAGTTCGGATATGCCGTCGCCCACGAATTCGAGCACGCAATTTTTGACGAATCCGCTCTTGAACACTTTGCCGATTATGGCAAGCGCAACGTCTTGAGGTCCTACGCCCTTGCGGACTTTGCCGCTCAGACATACCGCTATGACGCGCGGATAATCTATATCGTAGGTGCGCTTCAAAAGTTGTTTGACAAGTTCGGGTCCGCCCTCGCCTATCGCCATAGTGCCGATTGCGCCGTAGCGTGTGTGCGAGTCGCTTCCCAGTATCATCTTGCCGCAGCCTGCAAACATCTCGCGCATATAACTGTGGATTACGGCAACGTTTGCAGGAACGTAGATTCCGCCGTACTTCTTTGCGCAAGAGAGTCCGAAAACGTGGTCGTCCTCGTTTATCGTTCCGCCCACCGCGCAGAGCGAGTTGTGACAGTTTGTCAAAACGTACGGAACGGGAAACTCGCTAAGTCCGCTCGCCTTTGCAGACTGAATTATGCCGACGTAGGTTATGTCGTGCGAAGCCATTGCGTCGAAGCGGATGTTGAGTTTGTCCTCACGCCCCGATAGGTTGTGCGCCGACAGCACCGAATACGCAATCGTGCCTTGCTTTAGCGGCTTTACGCCCGCCGCTCTTAATTCTTGCTCGGAAACGAGTTTGCCGTTAAGATAATAGGTTGCTCTGTTTATAAGTTCTATCATTTTCTAAATTACGTGCGCCGATTTGCGCATTTTTCTTTGCGCGCAACAGCGCATAGGGTTTGAATTCTCGTTTTGCGATTTACAAAGTAAATCGAAAATTATTTTTTGTCCTTATCTTTCTTTTCGGGGGTGAAAACTTCAACGATGACTTCGCCGATATGGTTGCGCATTTCGAGGATGAAATCGTCGGTTTTGTTTACTGCTATATTCACCTTGAAACTCATCTCTCCGTCTTGTGCGTTTTGCCCTTTGACGATGACGTAAATCTCGCGCGTAAGGCTGTTTTGCTTGATGCAAACGATGTCGTCGTACTTGATTTTGTCAACGAAAAAGCCGAGAACGGCAATCATTTTGTCGTCCTTGAATCCGTAGTAACTGTTGAAAAGCACGAGCGCGGCTGCAATCGCGATTATGAATGCGGCGACGAGAGAAACCCACGCCACTGCCGGTTGCTGAGTTGTTACGCCGTTTGCGCCTGCGATCATTGCTATGTCGAGCCCGCCGATTGCCAGCGCACCCGCAATCACCACGGCAACGATGATTGTTTTGACTATGCCGAAATTCATTCTAAACTTCATACTTCGCTCCTGAAAATGTCCGTTTGTTGTAAGTCTTTTGCGATTTTTTATTTATCTTGCGATTGCGACTTTGCGCAATGCGTTGCTCTTATTCCTCATCCGATTTATCGCTGTCGGATTTGTCCTTGACGTACTCGTCTATCGTTATCTGCCGTCCGTCCTGCGCCTCGTAGTCGTAGTCGTCCGACTGCTGTTCTGCACGGAATCCGTACTCCACCGTGTTGATGACCGTCGTCGCGTCGGTGTAGAAACTGAAACCTTTTGTCTTGTAGTAACCGATAAGTTCGATTGCTCTGAGCATAAAGTAGTACATCGACGGCAGAATGAGCGACATAAGTCCGCCTGTGGGAACGGCGAGCGTGGTGGTGCAAAGATACACGATTGTGAACGTCACCGCATAGGATTTGAAAAGTCCGCCGACGTTGCTCTTGACATAAGTCAAACTCCTCGTGAAACTCGTGTATACGCTCTCTTCGGGATGGAAAATCATCCTCGGCAACCACCCTGCCAAAAGCGTGGCGCGCAAAGAACATATGCAAATGCCCACGACAATGAGTATCGGCATCACGAAAAACGCTATCTTGTCGAAAAGCCCGAACAATAGCGACAGCATCAACGTGGCAAAAAGCAGGTCGATGGGAAGGGTTATCGTGAGCCTTGCCGCCGAATACTTACAGCACTTTTTGAAGTTGAGCGCCATATTGCTCGCAAATCCGTAGCGCATATTGGACGCCATTAGATTGTTGATTATATCCGCGTTCGTGTAGTAGGAAAGCCCGAAAACAAAGCAGTAAAACGCATAGACGAAAATCACTGCAAACACAAGCCCGACGGTGATTCCGACATTCTGCGCGCATATTCCGAACACGCCCTTGAGCGAATGCAAAACGCCGCCGATTGCGCCGCGTATTGTGGACGAGCCGTCCCACACCGACGCTATGCTGTCCTTTATCGCCAAAACGTAGGAGTTCACGTCGCCGACCGACGCAAGCGCGTTCCATATTGGAAGAATTATCGCCGCACCGATTGCAAGCGACAACACGAGGGATATGACGATCCACAAAAAGATCTTCACCGCGTGACCCATATTTGAAAACAACAGGGATAACGAATACTTAAATTCCATATTACTCTCCGAGGCAACGCCTCATTTTTTTCGCAAAACGAATTTGCGGATTTTATTTTGACCAAATATCTGTTTTTTTCTTTTCCAAGTCCATACGCTCTATGCCCGTGACCTCGTAAAAGAGGTTGTACATAAGCGTGATGTAGAACGGAACGACGTACAGATACGCAATCGCGTCCAAAATCACTTGCGCAATTACGCCGCTGTGAAGCGCGCCCGTCACAATCATGCAAATCTCGACGGGAAGAATGCACAAAAGTATCGTGAAAAACGTGGTTGCAAGCCTTCCAGACATACTTCTGACCGCTTGTCTGAGAGCGGCTTGTTTGGAAAGCCCGGTGTGCAGACAGTACGGCGGCCACAAAATGACTATCGACATAATGAGTATCATCGAAAACTGCATCAGAACGAGCGTAATCGACGAGAACACGAGCCACGTCACCCTGCTTTTGAACGTCACCCACCATAGATAGTACAGTACGGTCGCAAGCAGGTTGAATATCTCAAACGAGCAGAACGCCAAAAAACAGAACAAAAGCGAGGTCAAAAGGTTGAAATTGAGCCTTGTTTTCACTCTGTCGGGCGCAATCGAGAATACTCCTATGCGCATATGCGTGTCGATAACGCCGTACATAATCGCAACGAAAAATACGAGAAGCGCAAGCCCGATAAGCCCGAGATACCAGAAGGAAAACGGAAGTTCGCGCATTGCGACGTACATATCCGCAAAACTCGACGGATTTATGGTCTTATAGTCGAAAAGATAGTAAAGCGTCGAGGACGGCGAGAGCAAAAACGGCAATAGTAACGCAGGCGCGACGCTCATAAGCATAAGATACGCGCCCTTGTCGAAAAAGTATTTCCAAGTCTGCTTGAAGCAGGCTTTGCTTGTATTGCTGTTTTTTACTCTCATCTTGCCTCCTTACTCGAACATTGCGAGTTTGTCTTTGAGTTTTGCAAGTTTCTCGGTTGCCTTTGCGAGTTTGTCTTTCTCGTTGTCGATAAGTTTTTGCGGCGCTTTGGACACGAATCCCGCATTTGCCAAAAGTCCTTGCGTCTTTTGTATGATTTGCGTCGTGGCGGCAATCTCTTGATTGATACGCTCTTTTTCCTTGTCCTCGTCGATAAGTTCGCCGAGCGGAACGAGAATTTCCGCGTCGTGCGTAACGATTGCGCTCACTTTTGCTCCAAGTCCGCTTCTGTCCTCTACGAGTTTGACTTCGCCAACGCCCGCGAGTTTTTGAATATACGCGCTTGCCGACTCTATAAACTTTTGGTCTTTTGCAATGAAGTACGCATTTATCTTCTTTGACGGCGCGACGTTCATTTCATTGCGCAAGTTTCTTATCGAACCTATGATTTCTCTGAGGCTCTCAAACTGCGCTTCTTCCTTTCTGAACACTCTGTGCTTGTTGTATGACGGCCAACTTTGAACCATCAGCACGCTGCCCTTCGGCGCGAATTTCGAGTAGATTTCCTCGGTGACGAAGGGTATGAACGGATGCAAAAGTTTGAGTATCTCGCCCAAAACGTATGCGAGCATTGCGATTGCGTGATTGTGTTGCTTCTTGTCCTCCGAATAGAGCATAGTCTTGCTCATTTCGATGTACCAGTCGCAGAATTCGCTCCACACAAAGTCGTAAAGTCTTGCCGCCGCAAGCCCGATTTCGTACTTATTGAGGTTTATCGTGACTTCCTTGATTACGTCGTTGAGGCGAGTGAGAATCCACTTGTCCGCGCCGTTGAATCTTGCTGGAAGGGTCAAATCGTCGTCGTCTTTGATGTTCATAATCACAAATCTCGACGCGTTCCAGAGTTTGTTGACGAAGTTTCTGCAACTTTCGATTTTGCCGTCGGTAAATCTCGTGTCGCTGCCGGGGGCTATGCCCGTTGCGAGCGAGAAACGCAATGCGTCCGCGCCGTATTTGTCGATGATTTCGAGCGGGTCGATGCCGTTGCCCAAACTCTTTGACATCTTTCTGCCCTGCGCGTCGCGCACGAGACCGTGTATAAGCACCTCGCTGAACGGAACTTCGCCCATAAACTCTATGCCGCTGAATATCATTCTCGCAACCCAGAAGAAGATTATGTCATAGCCCGTGACAAGCACGTTGCCGGGATAGAAATAACTCAAATTCTTCGTCTTTTTGGGATATCCGAGAGTGCTGAACGGCCAAAGTGCCGAACTGAACCAAGTGTCGAGAACGTCCTCGTCCTGACGTATGTGATGTCCGCCGCATTTGGGGCAAGTGTCCACGTTGGTCTTTGAAACCGTCATCTCGCCGCAACCGTCGCAGTAGTACGCAGGGATTCTGTGCCCCCACCAAAGTTGACGGGATATGCACCAGTCGCGGATGTTTTCCATCCAGTTGAAATACGTGTTTTCAAATCTCTTTGGGATAAACTCGGTTTTTTTGGAACGCACCGCTTTGATTGCAGGCTCCGCAAGCGGCTTCATCTTGACAAACCATTGCTTGGATACGAGAGATTCCACCGTTTCGCCGCAACGATAGCAAGTGCCTACGTTGTGCGCATACGGCTCGATTTTCACCATAAGGTCAAGCGCAATCAAATCCTCGACAATCGCCTTTCTTGCGGTGAGTCTGTCCATCCCCTTATACTTGCCGGCGTTCTCGTTCATAAGACCGTCCTCGCCGATGACCTGAATCACGGGCAAGTCGTGGCGCAAGCCGAGTTCGAAGTCGTTGGGGTCGTGCGCAGGCGTGATTTTAACCGCGCCCGTACCGAAGCCGATTTCGCAATAATCGTCCGCAACGACCGGGATTTCTCTGTCCGTAAGCGGAAGTTTGACGGTTTTTCCGACGTATTTCGCCATTTTCTCGTCTTTTGGGTTGACTGCAACCGCCGTGTCGCCGAGCATGGTTTCGGGGCGCGTCGTCGCAATTACGATTGCGTCGTCCTCGCCTACGACGGGGTACTTGTAATACCAAAGGTTGGATTGCTGTTCCTCGTATTCGACCTCTGCGTCGCTGAGTGCGGTGTGGCAATGCGGACACCAGTTGATTATGCGGTTGCCTCTGTAAATCAAGCCTTTTTTGTAGTAACGTACAAACGCTTCCAAAACCGCGTTGGAGCAGTTTTCGTCCATAGTGAAAGCGGACTTCGACCAGTCGCAGGAAATGCCGAGTGCCTTTTGTTGCTCGACGATTCTTCCGCCGTACTGCTCTTTCCACGCCCAGGCGCGCTTCAAAAATCCTTCTCTGCCGATGTCGTTTTTGCTTAGTCCTTCCTCTTTTTTCAACTTTTCGACGACCTTGACTTCGGTTGCGATAGAAGCGTGATCCGTTCCCGGCATCCAAAGAGTTTCGTAGCCGCTCATTCTCTTGAAACGAACGATTATGTCTTGAATGGTTTCGTCAAGCGCATGCCCCATATGAAGTTGTCC
>CAVKUX010000042.1:0-9052 GCA_963659595.1 Anaeroplasmataceae bacterium
CCGCCGCAAGGTGTATGAGCGCGGCAAGTCCGCCCACGCCGCCCGGCGCAAATCCGTTGGGATTTATAAACAAATATGCCGAAAACGACCTCAAAAACGAAAGTATCGCCATCAAGGCGAACAGTTTGAGCCAGAACGCCGTTTGATTTTTGTCCAATGTGATTTTTTTCATATTCCCACCGTCGCGGAAACTTTGTTTCCGCCAAGTATATCCAAAGATAAGAATTAATTTGCCAAAAGTCAAGCGTTTTGAGAAGGTGCGTGGGTTTCAAAAAAAATATTCATACAACTGTATGTTTTTAATATTGATTTAATGGTTTTGATTTATCGTTCGATGTGAAAGGTCAAATTGACAAAGAAGCGGTTTTATGGCATAATGATTTTAACGTATATCCGCAAAAGAAGAACGAATATATATTTTTGAATACTGTAATGGAAAAAGAAAAAGACGAAATGACTTTGAATCCGCAAAACCAAACCGAAAAAGAGGAAAATATTCTCCTTGACGGTCAAAGTGCGCCCGAGGATAAAAAGCAAGGCGAACTCGAAAAGAACACCGAGCAGTCGGTCGCTTTTGCTTTGGGAGAAGAAAATCTCGTCGAAAACCATACGGAATCAAAAAAAACCGAGTGCGCGCCTTGCGCCGAAAACGGCGAAAAACAAATCGAAAAAACAGCCGATTCGTCAAAGAAATTCGGCGGATTTTTCCATAAACGCTCGGACGAGAAAGAGAGCGAAACGCATATTCAAAAAGACCTTATAGCGCAAAAATCCATGGCGAAAAGCATAGGTATGAACACCCTTTCAAAGTTGAAAGAGTCCTTGTTTTCCGTGCTTCCCGTCGCAGTTATCGTGCTTATTTTCGCACTTACGCCCGTCACCGATTTTACATCGAAAGAAATCGTCACGTTCGTCGTGTCGGCGATTATGCTCATTTTGGGCATCGCACTTTTCAACGTCGGCGCAGACCTTGCCATGACGCCTATGGGCGAGCAGGTCGGCGCAGGTTTGACAAAGTCCAAAAAACTGCCTCTGCTTCTCGGCGTAGGCTTTGCGATGGGCGTGCTTATCACCGTTGCCGAACCCGATTTGAGCGTGCTTGCCGAGCAGGTCAAAGCCGTTATGAACAGCACCGTGCTTATCGTGACGGTGGGTGTGGGCGTAGGCTTGTTTTTGGTTATCGCAATCTCGAAGATAGTTTTCAGAAAGGATTTGTCCTCGCTGCTTCTGTTCTTCTATATGGTGCTTTTTGCCTTGACAGCGATTATGTTTGAAAACGGGAAAGGCGTGTTTTTGCCGATGGCATTCGACTCGGGCGGCGTTACGACAGGTCCTATCACCGTGCCGTTTATCATGGCTCTCGGCGTGGGCGTCGCGCTCAACTCGGGCGGTCGAAACGCAAAGGAAAACAGTTTCGGTCTTATCGCGCTCTGCTCGATAGGTCCTATGCTTGCGGTTATGGCTCTGTCGCTTGCCTCGAAAGGAGATATGACTTTTACTCTTCCCGACTATTCGATTGACGCAAATCTCGGCGCAAACTTTGCGCCCGCTCTCGGCGCGGTTGCGCTCGAAGTGCTTATCGCGCTCGGTCTTATCGTGGTGTTCTTTGCGATACTTCAAGTGACCGTCCTCAAACTCCCCAAACAAAAATTGCTTCAAATCGGCATCGGCATCCTTTATACATACGTCGGACTTGTGGTGTTCCTCACGTCCGTCAAGGTCGGATTTATGCCGATAGGCTTCAAACTCGGCGCGGAAATCGCAGAATTTTCAAAACCCCTTCTAATCGTATTTGCGTTTGTCATAGGTTTTGTGGTCGTCCTTGCGGAGCCTGCCGTGCATGTGCTCAACAAACAAGTCGAGCAAATCACCAACGGCGGCGTGTCGAAACGCTCTATGCTCGTTGCGCTGTCGCTCGGCGTTGGATTGTCGATAGGGCTTAGCGTCATAAGAATCATTTTCGGATTCTCGTTGCTCTATTATCTGATTCCCGGTTATCTCATTTCGCTCGGTTTGTCCTTCTTCGTGCCGAGGATTTACACCGCAATCGCATTCGACTCGGGCGGCGTTGCAAGCGGTCCGTTGACGTCGAGTTTCATTTTGCCGTTTGCAGTCGGCGCGTGCGCCGTGCTTTGCGGCGAACAAGAGGTGCTCAACCTCGCTTTCGGCATCGTCGCTATGGTCGCGATGACCCCGCTCATAACAATCCAACTTCTCGGTTTCAGAGCGGTGGCAAGCGCGAAAGTCAAAGAAAAAATCGTTATGCGCCGCATTCTCGACGCAGACGACGAGCAAATCATCAACTTTATGTGAGGAGGTATTATGGCTGATAAAAACGTGAAAAAAGTCAAAAAAGTCGCACAAAAAGCGGCTGCCAAAAAGGCGGAAATAAAAGCCGCAAGAAATAGTGCCTCGTCCGCGCCGAAGGTAAATTCGGGCAAACTTATGTTGCTTGTGAGCATCGTTCCTAACAACAAGGCGGAATTTTATACAGACCTTTTGCAGTCCTCTTTTGAAGTGAACTTCCAATGGACGGCGCGTGCAAGAGGTACGGCAAACGCCGAGATGCTCAGCCTCTCGGAATGGAATGACCAAACAAAAACCGCAATTTTCAGCGTTATTAAACAGGAAAGGGCAGCTGAGGCTCTCGCTACGCTCGAAAACAAATTCAACACCATAAAAAAGGGCAAAGGCATTGCCTTTACCGTGCCGTTTTCAAGCGTGATAGGCGTTGCCGCATACGGCTTTTTGAGCAACAACCTCAAAACCGTGAAGGAGGGAAACAATGAGCGATAAACAATATCAAGTCATCGTGTGTATAGTCAACAACGGCTTTGCCGACGAGGCAATGGACGCCGCTCGCGCAGTGGGCGCAAGAGGCGGTACGGTTATGAGCGCGAGAGGTACTGCCAATATCGAGGCGGAAAAAGCGTTTCAAATTCAAATCCAACCCGAAAAAGAAATGATTATGATTATCGTGAGCGAGGACATAAAAGAGGACGTTATGCACGCGCTTTACAGAAGCGTAGGCACGCATACCCCTGCGCACGGAATCGCCTTTGCAATGCCCGTTGACGGCGTTGTGGGAATCGGCGCACCCGCTCAATAATCGTTTATGGAGAATTGATCAAATTATGAATATAGCCGCCAAACGTCGGGCGGCTATATTTTTGCACAATGGTTTATGATTTTTTGAAATTCGCTCGTAATTTTAACACGATAGTTTGTATTTTTTGCGGATTACGGTTGCTCTGATTGTACAATAGCGAAGAGTTTATCTTCTGTAATCGTCGCGTGAGTCGTAACGGTTGTCTTGGCGAGAATCGTAGCGAGAATCACGCCTTTGGTCATAGTCGTCTTGCGAGTCGTAACGAGAATCCGAACGTCTCGAATCGTAACGGGAATCATAGCGAGAATCATAACCGCCATCGCGATAGGTGCGTGCCGAGTCGTAGTCGAATTCGTCTCTTCGACGCTCTTTGCGCATTACGCTCTTGCCTTGCGAGCGGTCGTTTTTGGAGGGCTTGAAAAGCAAAATCGCAATGATGATAGCAGGCACCGCTATGCCTATGATAAGCACTATGCGCAGCGCAAGCGACGTGTTGGGGATTATGTCGCCTTTTTCGGGGTCGGGTTCTTGCTTGCTTGCAATCAGTCTGTCGCGCTCGGCTTGGGCAATCGGGTGATAGGGAACGACAAATTCCTCAAAAGAATCGCGTGAGGCAAATCCGAAATAGTTTGATCCGTCCAACATCGCGACAATATAGATGAGAGTTTCATCTTCGGTGTGATAACCCAAGAATTTTACGGTGTAGTCCGAATTAATTTCAAGACCGTTGAAAGTCAACGATTCGTCTTTAAGCGTGAGGCGCACATCGGGGAACGGCGACACTCCGTCAGCAAAGACTACAGGCGAGCAAGTCGGCGTTGTTTCCGACGCATAATAGAAATCTTGGTTAAAGCCGCAGTAAACCACGGGATAATATTGCCCGATATTGCTTGCGCCGGACAGATAGATATAATAACTTTCGGGAATATAAAATTTGTCGTTTGCGTGCAGGAGGCACAATGTCGATGCGCCTGCGTATGCGTTGCCTTCGAGGTTGGATACGGGCGCAACCAACACCTCTTGAGTGGAATCGGCGTACGCTATCTTGTAGGGCAGAAGTATGCCCATAAGTACGCATACCGAAAGCGCGACGCTCGCCAAAATCAAAGCAAGCGCGGATAGTATTTTTTTGGATAAAATTTTCGCACACCTTTTTTCCATACGCTTATAATACTATAATCTTTGACAAATTGAAAGTCTTTAAGTACAACTTTTCACCGCTTTTTTTGTCGCAAACTTGAAAATAGGGTGACATAATTGTTTGTTTTTCGCAAAATCGGGGCGTATGCTTTGCGTATGAAAGACGATAAAGACGTGTTGAAACTTATAAAAATCCAAAGGGAGATAGATTCGAGAAAGCGCGACGCTCTTGCAAATTACAACAAGGACTTCGTCCACGAAAAGCAGATGACCTTCCACCGCTCGCAAAAAAGAAACAGATGGGTTTTCGGGGGAAACCGCTCGGGAAAGACGGAATGCGGTGCGGTGGAATGCGTTTGGCTTGCAAGAGGGATTCATCCTTTTCGCCAAAATCGTGCGAGCGTGTTCGGCTGGGTGGTGAGCCTCTCGCAACAAGTGCAGCGAGACGTCGCGCAGGCGAAAGTGCTTAAATACCTTGCGCCGAGATATATCGAGGACATCGTTATGCTCGAAGGCAAGAAAGGGTCGCCCGAGTACGGCGTTATCGACTATATCGTGGTGAAAAACGCTTTCGGCGGCACGAGCAAAATCGGATTCAAATCCTGCGACCAAGGACGTGAAAAGTTTCAAGGCGCGTCTCTCGATTTCGTGTGGTTTGACGAAGAACCGCCCAAGGATATTTACGACGAGTGCCGCATGAGAGTGTTTGACAGGAAAGGGGATATTTTCGGCACGATGACTCCGCTCAAAGGCTTGACGTGGGTGTATGACGAGATTGAATTGAATACGAGCGAAAACCCCGAAGTGTGGTGCGAATATATGGAGTGGAACGACAATCCCTACCTCGACAAAGGCGAGATTAAGGCTATGGAAAGCACCGTGTCCAAGAAAGACCAACTGTCGAGAAGATTCGGAAAATTCTCGACGGCGGAAGGACTTGTGTACCCCGAATTCGACCAAAACGTACACGTCATAGAACCCTTCGATATACCCAAAGAATGGCAGTGCGACATATCCATCGACCCCGGACTTACCAATCCCACGAGTTGTCACTTCTATGCGGTGGACTTTGACGGGAACATATATGTCGTTGCAGAGCATTTCGAGGCAGGGCAGTCCATTGACAGACACGTTGCGAAAATCTTTGAAATCGCAAATCGGCTCGACTGGAAAAGGGATGAGAAAGGACGGCTTCGCGCACTCATCGACAGCGCGGCAAATCAAAGGACTCTCGCTTCGCAAAAGAGCGTGGCAGAGTTGTTTTGCGAAAAGGGTATTTTGGTAAATACCAACGTAAACAAGGATTTATATAGCGGAATTCAGCGTATAAAGTCGTTGTTTGAGCAAAGACCGCCAAAAATATTCATTTTCAAAAACTGCGTGAATCTCATAAGAGAACTGAAAGGCTACTGGTGGGGATCAAATGACAGACCCAAGAAAATCGACGACCACGCTTTGGACGAGTTGAGATATTTCGTTATGTCGCAACCATCCCCCGCAAAGCCCGTAAAACCGCCGAAATCGATTATACAGACCGACAAAGAAAGACTTTTGAGAGATTATAGGAGGGAAAAGACGTGGATGCCGAATTGATTAAATCCTTGCTAAGACGCGCAAAGGGTTACAGATATAACGAAGTGCAAGAGGAATACTCGGTTAAAGAGGACGGCGAGTTTGTGCTGACAAAAAAGAAAATTATCAAAAAATACTGCCCGCCCGACGCAAGCGCGCTCAAAACATATATGGATATCGCAGGCGAGCAAAGCGCCGCCTCTATGAGCGACGAGGAACTCGAAAACGAAAAGAAAAAACTCATCGAAAAAATCAAGGACGACTTGAAAAAAGAAGAACAAACAAAATAGTTTGCAAATACAAGCAAAGCATTTGCAAAATCTGACGGCGCATAAAGTTTGCGCTCGAATATAAAACGATAAAAACGACTTTTTTCGACCTTTTTCGTAAGGGCGAGAGGGTCGCTTTTTTATAGCAAAATGAAGGAGATTTTTATGTCTGAAAAAGAAGAAAGAATCGTTGCGGACATCACCGCCGATTTCAAAAAAAGACAGGAAGCAAGACGCGCGGTCGAACTCAACTGGCGGCTCAATATGAACTTTGTCGTCGGCAATCAGTTTGCGCAAATCTCGTCGAAAGGCGATATCGAGGAAGTCGGCAAAGAGTACTTCTGGCAGGAAAGAGAGGTGTTCAACCACATCGCGCCTATCCTCGAAACGAGGCTCGCAAAACTCGGCAGAGTAAAGGCAAAAGCGCAGGTGCGCCCCGCAACCGCCGATGACGACGACGTCGCTTCCGCCGCTCTCGCATCCAAACTTATCGACGCGGTGTGTAAGGAAAACGACTTTTCATCCCAACTCGCGATCGCAAATACTTGGAGTGAGATTACGGGAAGCGCGTTTTTCAAAATCACTTGGGACGCTCAAAAAGGTCACTCCCTCGACGCGGACGGGGAAGTCAAAGAGGGAGACGTGACTATCGCGCTCTGTCCGCCTTTCGAAATCTTTCCCGAAGATATCGCAATAACCGACATCGACAAACAGTCGTCGATTATCCACGCAAAAGTGCTGACCGAACAGGAAGTGAAGAGCATCTGGGGAAAGGACGTCAAGGGCGGAGAAGTCAATGTGTTTTCCTTTGACAACGCGGACGTGGGCGGCGGATTCGGATATACCGCTTCCATCCCGAAAATCGTCAGCGAGAAAAAGGAAAACGCCGTTGTCGTCATCGAAAAGTACGAAAAGCCAACGAGCGAATATCCTTTTGGAAGGTTGACTATCGTCGCAGGCGATACCCTCATTTTCAGAGGGGATATGCCCTATCTCAACGGCGAGGACGGTCAGCGCGGATATCCGTTTGCGAAAATGACGTGCATCGACAACCTCACAAACTTCTTCGGAACATCGGTCGTGGAGAGAATCATTCCCGTTCAGCGCGCGTACAACACCGTCAAAAACAGAAAACACGAGTATATGAACCGTATGGCGGTGGGCGTTTTCGCCGTCGAGGACGGCTCGGTGGACACCGACGATTTGCAAGAGGAAGGCTTGCCACCGGGAAAAGTGCTGGTGTATAGGCAGGGAAGTACGCCGCCGAGATTTATCTCGCCCACGCACGTCCCGAGCGAGTTCTCGCAAGAGGAGGAAAAACTGCTCAACGAATTTGTGATGATAAGCGGCGTGAGTGAGGTTACGACCTACTCGCAAGTGCCGTCCAACGTCGCTTCGGGCACTGCGATTTCGCTGTTGCTCGAACAAGACGACACGCGTATCGCTCTCACCGCAGACAGCCTCAGAGAGTGCATAAAGAAAATAGGTAAGCACGTTTTGCGCCTCTACCGTCAATACGCAAAGGTGCCGAGAGTAAAGCGCATCACCGGAGAAAACGGTGAGGTGGAAATCGCCTCGTTCTGCGCGGGAAACATCGACAGCGAGGATATCGTATTCGACACGATAAGCGACATAGAAGATACGCTTTCGGCAAGGCGCGCGATGGTGTACGACTTGCTCAAACTCGGTCTTTTTGCGGACGAGAACGGGAAACTCTCCACTTCCACAAAGGCGAGAATCTTTGAAATTCTCGGATTCGGAAACTGGGAGGACGGAAGAAACAACGACGAAATGCACCGCAAAAAAGCACTCAAAGAAAATATGGATATGCTCAAAAAGGACGTGCCGTGCGACTTCTACGACGACCACGCGATTCATATCGCCGAACACGTCAGAATGTGCGTGTCATCAAAGTGTACGCAAAACAAAGAGTTGCGAGACAGAGTGGCGGAACACATCGCAAAGCATACGGAACTTTTGGGATTTAAGGACAACGTAAACTTGCTTGAAAGCAAACTCGAAAAGGGGACAGACAATGAACGACAAACAAATTGAAAACGCAATAAAGAAAGGCATTGAAACTAAAGGCGCAATCGAAGTGGGCGAGGAAATCGCAAACGCAATACTCGGTGAATCGCAAAACAGCGACTTTATTGAGCAAAACGCACAATGTGAAGTGCCTGTTGCGCAAATTGAAATAAAAACTCAAACGACTAAAGCCGCACCCGACAACAGCGTCGAGAGTGCGGATAAACAAGACAAAAAGCAATCTTTCGGCAAATTCAAAACCCCCGAAGAATTGCTCAAAGCGTATCGGGAACTTGAAAAAGAGTTTACCAAAAAATCGCAAAAACTCTCGAAACTCGAAGCACTCGCAGGCGACGAAAGTCAAGGTTTTGACGACGAATCCTTTAAGGTTGCGGCGGATAAGTTTTTTGAAAATACCCCGTCCGCAAAGCCGTTTGCAAAGGATATCGCTCTCAAAATCATGGAAAAACCCGAACTCAAAAAGGACAGAAATTGCCTTTCGGTCGCACTCGTGCAAGTGCTTATAGACAAGTTCAGAACGCCCGAGCAACTTATGCAAGACGGACAATTTTTGAACGACTATGTGCTTTCGTCGAGCAAGGTCAAGGACGCAATCATAGGCGCGTACCTTAAGGATATTCGCGACGGGCAACCCCCTGCGACTCTTTCGGGCGACGGGCTTCAATGCGTGGCACCCTCGAAAAAAATAAGAAGCATAGAAGAAGCGGGAAGAATGTTTTTGAAAAATAACGAATAAAGGAAGACAAAAATTATGGTTACAATCTCAACTGCCGATAAGGCTCTGAAAACTTTTTATCTCGGCGTACTTGCCGATCAACTTAACGTCGGCGTAAATCCGCTCTTTGCAAAAATCGGGCAAACGTCCGCAGACGTGTGGGGCAAGGAAGTCAAAAAACTCGCTCCCTACGGCATC
>CAVKUX010000042.1:9062-14428 GCA_963659595.1 Anaeroplasmataceae bacterium
GCATCAACGGCGGCGTGGGCAGCGGCGAGGAAAACGACAATCTCCCCCAAAGCGGCGGGAATAACTACGCGCAATTTACCCTCACCCTCAAAAACCTTTTCGGCAAAATCGAACTTTCGGACAAGGCTATTCGCGCTTCCCAAAACAACGCGGGCGCATTTGTAAACCTGCTCAATGCCGAAATGGAAGGATTGCTTAAAGCAAGCAAATTCAACTTCGGTCGTATGCTCTACGGCGACGGCAGCGGTCTTTTGGCAACTACCGTTGTAAACTCGAACGGCTCAAAAGACAAAATCAAAGTGGACAACATCAAAGGTCTTATCGAGGGAATGACTATCGACGTGTACAACTCGAGCGGCGTGAAAGACTCCGTCGTTTCCGGTTCGAGAATTTTGTCTATCGACAGAGTGAACAAAATCGTCACCCTCTCTCAATCCGCAACCTCTACAATCGGCGCAGGTTACACCGTCTACGTTCAAGGCTCGAAGGGCAACGAAATCACCGGTCTGGAAGCAATCTTCGGAAGCAGCGATTATATCTACGGACTTAAAAGAAGCGATTATTCCTTCCTCAAGCCCTACACGAAAACCATCGCTCAGACCGTCAGCGTGAGCGCGATTCAAGACGCTATCGACGCCGTGGAAGAAACTGCCGGCGGCACTATCGACTTTATCGTCGCGTCCTACAAGATGAGAAAGCAATATGTCGACGCTCTTTGCAAAAACCGCACGAATATCGACTATCTCACCCTCGACGGCGGCTACAAGGCGTTGTCTTATTCGGGCATCCCGTTCGTTGCCGACAGATTTGTCGCAGACAACGATATGTACTTGCTCAACAGCAGCGACTTCAAACTCCATCAACTCTGCGACTGGCGTTGGCTCGAAGGCGAGGGCGGCACGGTGCTTCATCAAATCGCAGGCAAAGCGTGCTACAGCGCAACCCTCGTCAAATACGCCGACTTGCTCTGCGAAAGACCTATGGGTCAGGCAAAACTCACCTTCACGGGAAGCGACACCGAATATTACTACGTCACGTTCAACTCCGACGGCGGTTCGACCGTTCCTACGCAAATGGTCGCGCCCGGCGGCACTGCGGTCGTTCCCGCTTCTCCGACTAAGACGGGCAAGTCTTTCGATTGCTGGAACCTCAACGGCGTCGAATATAACTTCTCGACTCCGGTCAACAGCGACATCACGCTCGTCGCGTCTTGGGTCTAAGATGGAACTTCAAAAAATCGAACGAGATCTGTTCGGTATCGCAAAAAGACTGAAAAGTATCGACAGAAGGTACGAATTGTTCTTTAACCGCAAGAAAAACAGATACGAAATCTACGCTAACGGGGCAATGCAAATGGCATTGCCCTTCGAGCGGCTCGACGCGCGTGCTTTGACGTACGCAAGAAAGACTCGCCTCGAAAACCTCGAAAAAATCATAGCGGAAATCGAGGAAGAAAACGCGCGGCTCGAAATTCAAAAAACCATAGAAGCGCGCGATAAAATTCTCGCCGCAGAGGAAGGATAATATGAAAATCAAAGACGTTGTCGGCGAGTGCCTCGTCAAAATGGGACAAACCGACTTTTCCAACAATCAAACTCTCGACACGGAGCAAACCGAACTCAAAGACAAACTCGTTGCCGCCGTCAATATCGCATACAGGCACATAGTGAGCGAATACTTGCCCCTCGTGCAGACAGAAACCGCAACGGTGACAAACGGGAAAATCGCCGCTTCGTCGCTGTATAAAAAAATCCTGTACCCCATAAAAATCGTGCAAAACGACGAGAAAATAAGTTTTTATTCGGGAGCGGACTGCGTGTTTTGCGACGTAGCGGGCGACGTTAAAATCACTTACGCCTATATGCCGTCAAACGATTTGACTTTTGCAAGCGAAATAAACGATATGCGACTTACAAGAAGCGTGCTTGCAAACGCCGCACTTTCGGAATATTACTTCCAAAACAAGATGTTCGACCTTGCAAAGAGTTTCGATTCCGATTTCAGAAGCCAAATCGGCGCACTCAGGTACAGGGGCAAAAACATTCTCGTCAAGGCGAGGAGGTGGCAGGCGTGAAAGACGTGAAAACGTACAGGAAAAGAATAAAAGTCGGATTTGAAGGGTTGGCAAATTCCGTTGACGAATCCGTCGCGGGGCTCGAATATGCCGTAAACTGCAAAAACTTTGCGTTTGAAAAGGGCGTGATAAACGGCAAAATAGGCATAGATAAGGCGAACGGTCACTACAACACGAACGTGTATAGCGATACGCACGACTATCCGACGTTCGCGTCCGACAAACAAATCAAAAGGGCGTTCTATTTTAGAAGAAAAAATCCCGATACGGGCGCGCTCGACGACAGAATCGTGTGCGTGCTGTCCGACGGCACGGTGTGGTATACAAAAATCTTTGCGCTCGATACCTGGCACCAACTGGAAAACTTTCGGATTCAGTACGGCTCGGACGCGGTGAACTACAACTATAACAGCGAGGACGTGCTTCTTGTCGCAGCCGAAAAAGTAGGGATGTTTATCGTGAGAGCGGACGCTGTGACGTACCTTGACAAAGCGCCGAAATTTACATCTATCGCCGTGCATAGCGAAAGAGTGTTCGGAACGCTGAACGACAAGAAGAATCAAGTGTGGTTTTCCGACGACTTCAACCCGAACAACTGGACGATTTCTTCGACGGAAGCAGGGTATATAGATTTTTCGGACGACCTCGGAAACGCAATAAAAGTCGTGTCGTTTTTGAACTTCCTTTATGTGTTCCGCGACTACGGAATTATGCGCTTGACCGCATACGGAGATCAAAACGATTTTATAATGAAAAAGGTGTTTACCGATACGGGACGCATATATAAAGACTCGATTGTGCTGTGCGGCGACAAAATTATGTTCTGCGCCGAGGACGGCGTTTACGCTTTCGACGGCTACGAAGCCGTGAAGGTAGGAAAGGAGTTTCCCGAAATCGCCGACAAGAGAACGGTGTGCGCCGGATATCTCGAAAACAAATATTACCTTGCTTGCAGACTTGCTCAGCCCGGGGATTTGACAAACGACTCGGTTATTAGATTCGACACCGAAACAAAGGATATTTCCGTGCTTTCAGACGTTAAAGTGGTCGGATTTTGTTGCCTTAAGTCCGCAAAGGACGATATGTTGCTTTGCTGGTTTTCGGACGACAACAAGAATAAACTCGGCATGATGAGCCAAAGCGGGAAAGTGTTTGGAACAGCCACGACAAAAATCTACGAAAGCCCCGAAAATACGCTCGGCTCGCCGTACTACAAAACCATAAGAGGCGCGTCGGTGTTCACGAAATATCCAGTTACGCTCAAAGTGATTCTCGACGGAAAAGAGTATAAATTCGATATCGCGGCAAAGGATAAGCAACAATATATCCCCATCGAAAAGTGCGGAATCAGAGTCAAATTCAAAATAGAAGCGCAGACGGCAAACGCATACGTTTCGCCCGTGGCGGCGGACGTTGACGTGGAAAGGAGAGTGTTATGAATTTCAACGAAATAGTTTCTTCCATAGAAGAACTCACAATAAAAATAGCGGCTCTCGAAAAGACCGCGTCAAATCTCAAAACAGCTGCGGATAGCCTCGCATCGAGAGTCGCCGCGCTTGAAAATAACAATGCATAGGAGGCTTTTATGTCATCATTGTGGGACGAAATTAAGGACTTGTTCAAAACCGATAAACAACTCGAACAAGAAAGACAGGAAAAAATAAATTCCGCTCTCGAAAAGGAAGCGGAAGTTTCAAAAAAACTCGCCGAACTCGAAAAACAGTATAACGATTCTTTGCCAAAAGACGAGGAAATCGACTTCGATAAACTGTTTCCGACCGAGTCGGGTCTGAAAGAAATCGAGTATACCCCCGAAAGCGACGAGAGTATCGAAAAAAGAGCGCAAAGCGCAATCGACACCGAAAAGAAAAAATCGCAAACAAAAATCAAGGATATGTACTCGGACGCCGTCGCCGCCCTCGACGAGGATAAAGTTTCCGCGCGCCAAACGCTCTCGGACAGTTACTCCAACCTCGCAAAACTCTACGACGAACTCAAAGAAAAGGCGAACAACGACTCTATAAAGAGGGGGATGGCAAGAAGCAGCGTCGCAACCAACAGAATCGACGCGCTCGACCAAAGCCACGTTCAGTCCGCAACCGAGGCAGAAAAGGCGTATATCGGCGCGGTCGCAAAAATCGACGAGGAAATCTCAAAACTCCAAAGAGACAAGGACAGCGCGCTCGAACAACTCGACCTCAAATCCGCTTCCGACCTCGAAGAATCCATCGCAAAACTCAAAAGCGAGCGCGACGCGCAAGTCGAAGAATACGAAAAATACAACAACGATATCCGCAAAAAGAACGAGAGTTTCCAAGAGGAACGCCAAAAGAAAATCGACGAGTACGTCGCCGACGCAAAAGCGAAAAAAGAAGAGGAGGAAAAGCAGCAGCAAGAGTACGAAAGCAAGTACGGTTACAGCGGCGAAAAACTTGAAAATTACAGCGAAAGATACCGCCTCGCCTACGATTTTTACAGCGCGCTTTCTCCCGACATCGCCGTGGACGCGCTCAAGGCGTCGCCGAATATGAAATACTATCTCGGCAACCTCTATGACACGCTGTTGTCTTCGCTTCAAAGCAAAAAGAACGAGCAAAAGTATTACTTCTAAAAAAATGCGAGAGCAAAATTTGCTCTCGCATTTTTTTGTTTTAAGGTTGTTATTTTTCACTCGATTGCAAAAGACAAACTCAATCGAAACTCACTTTGTCGATGAGGTCGGCGTACGCTATGACGTAAATCTCAAAGATTGCTTTCATCGCTTCGAGGGTGAGTCGCTCGTTGGGTTGGTGGATTATCATCTCGCCGTAACCTTTCATTTCCGGACCGAACGCAACGCAGTTGTCGAACTCTCTCGCATACGTTCCGCCGGGGGTGCATACGGGCTTGGATTCGACGTCGCCCGTCACTTCGCGATAGGCGTTGTAAAGCACTTGTATCATATCCGAATCGGGGTCTATCTTGAAGCCTTCGGATTCGCTCAAAAGAACGACTTTTGCACAAACTTCGTTTTTAAGCGTAGATTTTATACTGTTAAACATCGTTTTTGTGTCGGTTGAGAAGGGAAGGCGCGAATTGATTTTTATCGAGAACTTGCCGTTTTCATAGTGGCAAAGTCCGACGTTGACGGCGATTTTGCCGTACTCGTCCTCGGCAAAGCAACCGAGTTTTTCACCGTGTACGCAGGTGGAAATATAAGTGTTGTATATGCGAACGAAATCGTTGTCTATAGCGCCGTCGAGCGCGGCTACGGCGTACGATATCGCATTTACGCCGAGTTGGGGAACAGAGC
>CAVKUX010000043.1:0-14408 GCA_963659595.1 Anaeroplasmataceae bacterium
AACGAGGCGGATTGCCTCGCAAACGCCGAAGTCCAAACACGTGAGGAAGGGGGAAGCTTTAATTCTAACAAGCGTGTCGGTGACGGGGCTTGCCCCCCACAACCCAATAAAACAAAAATAATTGTGCGAGAAATAAGTATCTCATAAAAGTATGGCAGACAACAAGATTACGAGAGAAGTGTACAGACAGTACGCCGATAAGATTGTTTCCGTCCTCAACAAAGAGGGCTTTTATGAGCAATTCAAAAAACGCGTGGATAAAGGCGCGTCGAGTTTCAAACTCGCAAAAAAACGCCTCGTTCAAGACATCTCGATTGACTGGATCGACACCATCGAGGGCATTTTGCCAAACCTCGATACAATCGTGCGTAACCCGAGAAAATTCATCGTTCAGGAAGAGGACATCGTGGACGTGTCGCTTGCAAGAAGTATCTCGACGGAATCCGTCAAATTCCTTGCTCAGCACACCAATATGATATCGAAAGTGGACGAAAAAACGGGTGACGTCACGCCGTCCAAAATCCTCAATATCACAAAAGAGGA
This sequence comes from Anaeroplasmataceae bacterium, assembly GCA_963659595.1. Lineage (GTDB taxonomy): Bacteria > Bacillota > Clostridia > Christensenellales > CAG-917 > CAG-475. Next base: position 544 of record CAVKUX010000043.1, read on the forward strand.
ATCATTCGAGATTTACGAAAACCGCTTTATTTACACGCTTCTTCTCAAACTCAAAGACTTCGTCACTATGCGTTACGACAAGATTAAAAAGGCGTCGGCAACGCAGGACGTTCTTGAACTCGACGTCGAATCGAGGTTCAATCTTCCGAGCAAAAAGATAACGTACAGAACGGAATATTTTGCTCAATTAAGTTTCGACGAGGTTATGCGCCTCGACCCAGACACGCTCACCAAAATCGAGCGAGTTGCCAAAATCGACCGCATTATAACCGACTTTTTGTCCTCGTCGTTTGCAAAATCCATGCGCAATTCCGCGCCCGTCCGTCCGCCTATTATGCGTACGAACGTCATCTTGAAAGAGCCCAACTTCAAAAAAGCGCTTACTCTTTGGCAGTTTGTCGAGACATATCAGCAATCGGCAGGCTTTTCGACTTCAGACGAAGTGGAGGACTACGAAATAGACGACGAAAGCGCGCAAAGACTCAGAAGTATGATAACTCTCAACACCATGGTTTTCGAGAGTTTGTATGACCAGTGCGAGTCGGATATGGATATGGAAGACAAAGAGTTTGCCGACTTCCTGCGAGTTGGCAAAATGGACTTTGAAAAGGACAAACTCGACCGCGACGAATTTTCTCAAAAACTCGACGACGAAAAGGAAAACGAGGAAGAAAAAGAGAATATCGAGGAAGTGAAGCCGCAGGAAAACGAGGAAGCGGAAAGGGAAATTCCGCCCGAAACGCCGCCCGAACAAGAGGAACAACCGGAAGAACAAGAGCCCGAAATTCCGCCCGAAATCGAAGAAAAAGAGATAGAAAAAGAGGTTGAAAAACCGCAAGAAATAGAAAAAGAGGTCGTCGTAGAACACCCCGTAGAGGTGGAGCGTTTCAAGGAAATGCCGCCTAAAGCGGATCAGGAAGAAGTCGATCTCGAACCCGACGCGGAAAAATTCGATCAGCACTTGTTTGAAGTCCGCAAGATATTCAAACGTCCCGACGACGACAAAATCAAGCAAGAGGAAATCATCAAGGCTCGCGACGCAATCGATCGTTGCCTTACGTCCTATCGCAGAATCAAGCAGGAAGAACTCGACGAGCGCGACAGACAAGAGCGCATACGCCGCCGCAAAGAGGACATCAAAAAGCGTGCGGAAGCGTTCAGAAAACAGCGTGAAGAACTCGAAAGGAACGCGGATTCCGCAACAGATTCGGCATACTTCGGTATGGATCCGTTCAGTTTCCAAAAGGCGAAGATTCAGGAGAAGAAGCGCATAGAGGAAGAGGCAAAACGCAAGGAAGCAATCAAGTTCGACAAGCGCGAAAACCTCGAATTGGAGGACAAAGACACCGAAAATATCAATAAATCCATCGACGAGATGGAAAAGGCTCGCAAAGAGAAAGCAGCGCGCGATCAACGCATAGACCACGCCCTCGACGCGATAGATTCCGTTATGCCCATAGACGGCGAGATATTGCCGCAAAAGGCAAAGCAAAAAGTGGTTTTGCCCAACGCAAACGAGCAAGAAAGCAGGGTGGCGCAAATCGCTCCGTCCGAAGCGCAAAACGATGTCAAATCAGACGTTTCCACGCCCAAAAAGAAGGGCAAAGTGCGCATAGCAAAGACGGAAGAAATAAACGCGTGGGCGGAAGAAGAAAAGTCGCGCAGAAAACTAAATCTAACGCCCGTAGACGAAACGAAAGTCGCCGTAGGCGACGTGCATATCAAGAGTGCGGATAAGGTTGCGCCGTGGGGTGAAAACGCCGAACTTGGCAAAATCGAAACCGACGAGGCAAAGCCCAAACGCAAGTACAACCGCAAGCCGAAGCAAGAGCAAAATGCCGAAAATACGGGCGAAATCGCAAGCGAAAATGCGGTCGAAAACGTCGAAAAAACGAGTGAAAACAAGTCCGAAAACGTCGAAAAACGCACCGAAAAAGCCTCGAAATCCGCACGAAATTCGACAAAGGACGAGGAAGTCAAAGCCAACAAACCCGTGTCGGAATTGCGCATAAACATCGGCACGAGAATCGAGGATACGCAAGGTATGGGCATACACTTCAAGGACGACGAAAAGATTGCGCCGTGGGGCATCGGCGTAACTATCAAAAATCCCGATACCGAGAAAAACCCAAATCGCAAACGCAATCTTAAGTCCGAAAACGACGAAGACAGGCAAGACTGATGCGAAAATCGCAAGCCCGAATGCGAAACGTAATTGCAAGCGATGGCGAGAATAAAACGGAAATAATGAAGAACAACGAGCAATCAAAAGCAAAGAAGATTTACAACGTCGCGTCAACTGTGGCCGTGGCGTTGATTTTCGTGTTTATGTTCGTTATTGTTGCCGTCATGCTCATACAGAAAAACAGCGGCGGCGAAAGCAAAATTTTCGGCTACTATATGTACGATGTGCTGACGGACAGTATGAGCGGCACGATAGAGCCCGGCGACGTGATTATGTGCAAAGCCGTCGAGGACGTAAACGAGTTGCAAGAGGGGGATATAATCACCTTCAAAGCACCCAACGGCAACTACAACGAAACACACCGCATAATCGAAATTGCAAGAAACGAGGACGGAACCGTAAAGTATTTCAAGACCAAAGGCGACAACGCAAAAGAGGCGGACGGTTGGGAACTTAAACCCGAAAACGTCAAGGCAAAATACGTCAAAACGTCGGTGTTTATCGGCGGTTTGCGCAGCTTTATGAAGCACTGGTACGGCTACGTCGTGGTGGTTGTCATTCCTCTTTGCGTGGTGTTTGCGCTGATAATCGCAGGATTTGTCAAAGACAAGGTTGCGCTTGAGGGCGAAAAGGAAAAAGAAAGGGCGATAAACATTGCCGACATAAGCGACGAGGATAAAATGAAGTTGCTTGAAAAACTCGTCGGCGCAAAGAACTCCGAAAACACCTCTGAAAACGACGATAACGCCGTGGAAAACTTCGAAAAAGGCGAAGGAAACCGCATCGAAAACGAAGAATTAGGCGATGAACGTAGCGTCGAAAGCGGAGAATGCGACGAGAAAAGCAACACAAAAAACAATGACGAAACAGAGGACTAAACGCAAAATTTTCGACATCGACAGCGTTTAATCGTATTTTAAGAAAAAAAACCAAAAAAATATTTTTTTGCGGAATCTAACCGAGTATATCGCGCTTACATATACGCTTTTGCGTTTTGGGGTGCGATAAATTTTATTGCGTTTTTGCGTGCGATATGATAACATATAAAAACTAAATATATATAGGGGATATTATGCTTGCAAAGATACTCAGTTACGCTCTTGACGGATTGACGGGATATGCCGTCGACGTCGAAGTGGACATAAACAGCGGATTGCCCGGCTACGATATGGTCGGTCTTGCTTCGACCGCAACCAAAGAGAGCAAGGAAAGAGTGCGCTCTGCAGTCAAAAACAGCGGATTTCAATATCCGGCAAAGCGCATAATCGTCAATCTCGCGCCTGCCGACACAAAAAAGGAAGGTCCGGTGTTCGACCTTGCGGTTGCGCTCGGTATTATGGCGGCGACGGGTCAAATCGAAAGCAAGACGTACAAACAATACGTCATCATCGGCGAGTTGTCGCTCAACGGCGAACTCCGCCACGTCAACGGCATCATGCCGTTGCTCATATCCGCAATGCAGGCGGGACATCGTAAGTTTATCATTCCTGCATCCAATGCGAGAGAGGCGAGTTTCATAGAGGGGATAGACGTATACGCCCTCGAAACTTTGCGCGACGTTGTGGAAATGCTCTCGGGCGTCGTTTACGACAAAGTGCCGTCCTCGACCTATGAATCCGCTTGCGTCAATCACGGCTACGGCGTGGATTTTGCCGACGTAAAGGGGCAGACGGTTGCAAAACGCGCTCTTGAAATCGCGGTTGCGGGCGGACATAACGCACTTATGATAGGACCGCCCGGCGCAGGCAAAACCATGCTTGCAAAATGCGTGCCTACGATTATGCCCGAAATGACCTTTGAGGAAGCAATCGAGGTGACGAAAATCCATTCGGTTGCCGGCATACTCGACAGCGACGTCGGCATAGTGACCACAAGACCGTTCAGAACGCCGCACCACACGACCACCGTTCCTGCGCTCGTAGGCGGCGGCGCAAAGGCAAAACCGGGCGAGGTGAGCCTTGCAAATCACGGAGTACTGTTCCTTGACGAAATGCCCGAATACACTCGTCGCGCGCTCGAAACTCTGCGTCAACCTCTCGAAGATAGGCGCGTCACCGTGTCGAGAGTGCAGCAAACGACGGAATATCCGGCAAACTTTATGCTCATCGCTTCTATGAATCCGTGTCCGTGCGGAAACTACGGCTCGAAAAATCAAATTTGCCGTTGCACTCCGTCGCAAATTCACAACTATGTGTCCAAACTCAGCGGTCCGCTTATGGACAGAATAGATTTGCAAATCGAAGTCGATAATATTTCTTACGACGAATTGCGCACCAAGCAAGACGGCGAAACGTCGGCGGAAATCAAAAAGCGGATAAACAGAGTTCGCGCTCTGCAAAGAGAGAGATTTGCAAAAGACGGCATCGCAACAAACGCCGAAATGGGGTCGAGAGAACTTGCAAAATACTGCCAAATCGACGAAAATTGCGAGAGATTGCTCAAAAAAGCCTTTGAAAAACTCAACCTGAGCGCAAGAGGTACGACAAGAATCCTCAAAGTCGCACGCACAATCGCAGATATAGAGGGCAGCGAGAATATAACGTCTGCTCATATTGCAGAGGCAATCCAGTACAGAGGTCTTGACAGGAAGTACAGTTGATGGACAGATTGGATCAAAACACCAAAATTCTCGTTGCGCTGAGCCTTGTCGAGGAACTCTCTACCAAGAAAAAGTCCGCTTTGCTCGAACAATTCGACGAGCCTTGCGAACTTCAAGAGACGTGTTCAAGAGATATTGTCGAAAAAATGCTCGGCGACCACGCAAAGGAATTCTACGCAAAACTCGAAAATATCGACGATAGTTTGAACGAATTGCAAAAGCGAGAGTTGCATTGGATAACTTTTCTTGACGAGGAGTACCCCCAATCGCTATCCGACGTGTACGACAAGCCGATTGTGCTTTTTGCAAAAGGCAACGTAGAGGCTCTCAAAATGCGCATTGTATCCGTCGTCGGCACAAGACGTCCGACAAGATACGGCGCAAAGGTCGCGGAAGAATTTTCGCGAGAATTTGCAAGAGCGGGAATTTGCATAGCGTCCGGGTTTGCAAGAGGCGTTGACTCAATTGCGCACAAGGCTTGCATTGACAACGGCAGTGCGACAATAGCGGTGTTTGCGTGCGGACTCGACGTGATATATCCGGCGGAGCACAGAGGGCTTGCCGACGGAATTTTGGCAAACGGCGGATTGCTGATAAGCGAATATCCTCTCGGCACGAAACCGCTGCAATATCATTTTCCCGACCGCAATCGCATCGTGAGCGGAATAGCGGAAGCGGTACTTTTGCCCCAAGCGGCAAAAAAGAGCGGCTCGCTGATAACCATGCGCCTTGCAATAGAGCAGGGCAAAGAGGTGTTTGTCGTGCCGGGCAACATCTACGACGAGGAAAACGCCGGCGGCAACGAGTTGCTCAGAGAAATGCCTCACGCACTTGCGATATCGCCCGAAGACGTGCTTGACGCATTGCATGTTCAGCGCGAAGTCGTCAAAAAAGAACCAGTGCAGATAGGGCTTGTGGAAAGTCAGATTCTTGACTCGCTGCACGATGGCGAAAGACATTTCGAGGAACTTTTGGCAGACACCGAACTCAATGTCGCAGACCTTACGAACGTGCTTTTCAACCTCGAAATAGACGGACTTATCGTCAAGACGGCAGGGAATTTTTACGCTTTGGCGTAAAGAACTAATAATTATTAATTAATAATTAATAATTGTGGGCGGGGCAGAGTGCCTTTGGCACAATGAAATGCACGCAAGCGTGCGTGAAATTGTCCTTGCGGACAGTGAAATTTGCGCATTGCGCAAGTGAAATTGCGTCTGCGACGCAGTTAAGGAAAGGGGAAACTTTAATTAAAGTTTCTCGGGAACAATAACAAAACCTAAAACAACACAACAGCAGGAGATAGAATGAAACAACTCATTATCGTTGAGTCACCGCACAAGGCAAAGACCATTCAAAAGTATTTGGGCAACGACGCTGCGGTGCTTGCGTCCAAAGGACACGTTTGCGATTTGCCGACGCGTTCGTTGGGCATCGACGTAGACAACGGATTCAAACCCCAGTATATTGTCACGCCGGACAAGGAAGCAACCATAAAACAACTCTCGCAAGCAGTCAAAAAGTACGACAAAGTCTACCTCGCAACCGACCCCGATCGCGAAGGAGAGGCTATATCGTGGCACCTCAAAAACACGCTCGGTGTGCAAGGCGACAAAGTGCGTATCGAATTCAACGAGATTTCGCCCAAAGCCGTGCGCGCCGCTATGGAAAATCCGCGAGAGATAAATATGAATCTTGTCAACTCGCAACAGGCAAGACGAGTGCTTGACAGGCTTGTCGGTTACAAGATTTCGCCCATTCTTTCAAGAAAACTCAAGCCCAGTCTTTCGGCAGGGCGCGTGCAATCCGCCGCACTCAAAATGATTGTGGACAGAGAAAAGGAAATCCGCAACTTCAAACCCGAAGAATACTGGTCTATAAACGCAATGCTTCTCAAAGACGGCGCAAAAAAGACGAAAGCGAATCTTTTTGTAGCCGCGCTCAACGACAAGAACGGCGAGAAAATCAAGCCGTCTTGCGCAGACGAGGCATATGCGATTGCCGACCTTATGAGAAAGTGCGATTATCGCGTTGACGAAGTGAAAAAGAGCGTGTCTTTCTCAAAGCCTGCACCGCCTTTTACGACAAGCACGATGCAACAAGAGGCGAGCCACAAACTCAATATGACTGCCGATCGCACATCGAGAGTTGCGCAACAACTTTACGAGGGCGTAAACATCGAGGGCGAGGGGCAGCACGCGCTTATAACGTATATCCGTACCGACAGCGTGCGTATTTCACCCGATTTTGCCAAAATCGCGCTCGCGTATATCGCAAAGAATTACGGCAGCGAATATGCGCCGAAAGTGCAGAATGTCTACAAGACAAGCGACAACGCCCAAGACGCGCACGAGGCAATTCGTCCCATCGACCTCAATCGCACGCCCAAGTCCCTCGAAGGAAAGATGGACAGAGACGCTTTCAGGCTCTACAAACTCGTGTACGAACGCTTTATGGCTTCGCAAATGACTCCCGCACAGTACAACACTATGCGAGTGCATATTCTCGGCGAAAGCAATGGCGAAAAACTCGGATTTGTGGTCAAAGGCAAGAGCGTAAAATTCAAGGGCTTTACCGCCGTGTACTCGGCAACCGTCGAGGAAAACGACGAGGATAAGGAACTCGATACCATGCCCGACCTCAACGAGGGCGAACATCTCAATCTCGACGACGTGGGTTGCGAGCAAAAGTTCACAAAACCGCCGGCGAGATACAACGACGCAACGCTCGTCAAGGCTCTCGAAGAAAACGGAATCGGACGTCCGAGCACTTACGCGAGCATAATTTCGGTCATCGCAAAGCGCGAATATACCGAAAAACAACAAAAAGCAATCGCTCCTACGCCGCTCGGCGAAGCCGTTTGCGAGTATATGGAAAAGAATTTTCCCGATATAATGAATCTCAACTTTACCGCACGCCTCGAAGGCGCACTCGATAAGATTGCCGACGGCGAGCAACAGTGGCAGGAACTCATAGGCGCGTTTTATCCGCGACTTATGAAGTTTGTGGAACGCGCGGCAAAGCAGGGCGGCGGAAGTCTTCCCGACGAAGAAAGCGACGTTGTATGCGACAAATGCGGCGCGAAAATGGTTGTCCGTCACGGCAAATACGGTCCTTTCCTCGCTTGCCCGAACTACCCCAAGTGCAAGAACATCAAGCGTATCGTGGAAGTTGTCGGCAAATGTCCCAAGTGCGGCGGCGACGTGAGCAAACGTACATCCAAAGCCGGAAAGACGTTCTACAGTTGCACGAACTATCCCAAATGCGATTTTATCAGTTGGGATATACCTGCGCCGTATTTCTGTCCCGATTGCGGCTCTACGATGAAAGTTGTAAAGCGCGACGACAAAACCTACTACGTCTGCACGAATCACGGGTGTAAACATCGCGAACTTGTGAAAGAAGAAGAATAAAGCAAATCACGCGAAAAAAATTAATAATTATTAATTAATAATTAATAATTGAGGGCGGGACACCCGCACCCGAATAAAAACATAGCAAACAAACGAAAATGAGCAAACAGGTTGTGAAAATTATAGGCGGTGGGCTTGCAGGGTGCGAAGGCGCATTGCAACTGCTGAGAAGAGGATTTGCCGTAAAGATGTACGAAATGCGTCCCGTCAAAACTACGGGCGCACACAAGGGCGATTCTCTTGCCGAACTCGTTTGCTCAAACTCGCTCAAATCGACAGAGCCTTGCACGGCTTCGGGACTTTTGAAAGCGGAACTGGACGCATTGGGATGCGCATTATTGCCTATCGCAAGGGAATGCGCCGTACCGAGCGGAAGCGCGCTTTCGGTGGACAGAGAAAAGTTTTCGAAAGCGGTTGAAAAAGCACTCGGAGAATATGAAGATTTCACGCTCGTCAGAGAAGAAGTGACTTCGCTTGACGAGGATATTCCCACAATCGTGGCAAGCGGTCCGCTTACGAGCGACGCTCTTGCGGAAGAGGTGGGAAAACTCACGGGCAAAAGCAGACTGTTTTTCTATGACGCAATCGCGCCTATCGTGGATTTCGACAGCATAGATATGCAAAAAGCGTATTTCGGCGGAAGATACGGTAAGGGCGGCGAGGACTATTTGAATCTGCCCATGCAAAAGGACGAGTACGAGCGTTTTTATAGCGAACTCGTAAACGCCAAAACCGTCGTGTTGCACGATTTTGAAAAGAGCGAACTTTTCGAGGGCTGTATGCCAATCGAGGAGATGGCAAAGCGCGGCAGCGACACCATTCGTTTCGGTCCGTTGAAGCCCATAGGGCTTCGCAATCCGCAGACGGGCGAAAAAGCTTACGCCGTCGTGCAACTTCGCAAGGAAAACATAGCCGGCGATTGCTACAATCTCGTGGGATTCCAGACGAATCTCACCTACGGCGAGCAAAAGCGAGTTTTCAGCCTCATACCTGCGCTCGAACACGCCGATTTCGTAAGATACGGCGTTATGCACAGAAATACCTACATCAATGCCCCCGGCGTTCTCGAAAAGACGTTCAGGGTGAAGGGTGAAAGACCCCTTTACATCGCAGGACAACTTTCGGGCGTGGAAGGCTACGTCGAAAGCATAATGAGCGGAATGATAGCCGCACAGTCGCTTGCAAGCGAACTCGACGGCAAAGAGTATACCGTTCCGTCCGACGTCACGATAATCGGCTCTCTTTGCGAATACGTGTCCACTCGCGCGTTGGATTTCAAGCCGATGAATGCGAACTTCGGGATATTGCCGCCGATTGAGGGTGTTAGGGATAAATCAAAAAGAAAACAATGCTACTATATGCGTTCTATGAGCGCGCTATTTGGCGAATAACTGCGTCAGATGCGATTTTTTCACAAGTCACGTACGCCTAAGTACGCTCGTTGTTCAAAAATCGCATCTTCCTTGTTCTTCATCCAAATATCGCACTCATACAAACTAAATTAAAACGAAGGGCGGGGTTTCACCCCACACCCCTAAATATCGCGCTAATATATACTGCCGTGAAAAACACTTTGAACGGCTGTAAAAAACATAAACTTGAAATAATTTTGGAGGAATACACTTATGGTGGAATTTCGCGGAACTACTATATGCGCCGTCAGACGTAACGGTCAAACTGCCGTTGCCGGCGACGGGCAGGTTACAATGGGCGAAAACGTCATTATGAAAGGCAATGCCGTCAAGGTCAAACGCATTTACAACGATAAAGTCGTCGTGGGCTTTGCAGGCTCGGTTGCAGACGCTTTCGCACTCAGTGAGAAATTTGAAGCAATGCTTCAAAAATACAGCGGAAATCTTATGCGTGCGGCGGTTGAACTCGCCGAACTTTGGCGCAGCGATAAGGGCGGCAGACGGCTCGAAGCGTTGCTCATCGCTGCGGATTCGACAAGCATTTATGTCATATCGGGCACGGGCGAGGTTATCGAACCCGAAAACGGTATCGTGGCAATCGGAAGCGGCGGAAACTATGCATTGGCAGCCGCTCGCGCTCTTGCGGACGCAACCGATTTGAGCGCAAAGGACATTGCGTACAAGGCTTTGAAAATCGCAAGCGAGATTTGCGTGTACACAAACGACCATATCACGGTCGAAACAGTCTGACGAGGTGAACTATGGATTCAAACGTATTGACCCCAAAACAAATCGTCGCAGAACTCGATAGATACATTATCGGTCAACACGACGCGAAAGTCGCGGTTGCAATCGCACTGCGCAACAGATACAGAAGAAGCAAACTCTCAGAGGAAATGAGAGAGGAAATCACACCCAAAAACATCATTATGAAAGGTCCGACGGGCGTTGGCAAAACCGAAATCGCAAGAAGGCTCGCAAAAGTCGTCAAAGCGCCTTTCGTTAAGGTGGAAGCGACGAAATTTACCGAAGTCGGTTACGTCGGTCGCGATGTAGAGAGCATAATACGCGACCTCGTGGAAGTGTCCATTCGCCTCGTCAAAGACGAGAAATTCAAAGAGGTTATGCCAAAAGCAACCGAAATCGCAGAGAATAAACTTTGCGAAATCTTGCTTCCCGTGCGCAAAAACGCCGCAGGCACAACCGACAAGAGCGACGCGCAACTCAAAGAGGAACTCTTGCAGGAAATCCGCGCCGGACACCTTGACGGAATCACCATCGAAATGGAAATCCGCCAACAACCCAAGCCCATTCAACTTCAACCCGGCAACGCCCCCGGAAACGAAATCGATCTCGGAAGCATTTTCGGCGGTATGATAGGCAAAGGTCAAGTCAAAAAGAGAAAACTCACCGTCAAGCAGGCTATGGACTTTATCGTAAGTCAGGAAGCAGAAAAGATGGTGGATCAGGACGCAATCACGCAAGAAGCACTTCAAAGAGCAGAGCAAGACGGCGTGGTTTTCCTTGACGAAATCGACAAAATCGCCGCAAACGATCGAGGTCAGCAAGGCGGTCACGACGTGTCGCGCGAGGGCGTGCAAAGAGATATTCTTCCCATCGTCGAGGGTAGCACCGTGCAGACGAAGTACGGCTCTATCCGCACAGACTTCATCTTGTTTATCGCGGCAGGCGCGTTCCACATCTCGCGTATGGAAGACCTTATCCCCGAACTTCAAGGTAGATTCCCCATCCGCGTGGAACTCGACAACCTCACAAAAGACGATTTCGTGAAGATTCTCACCGAACCCGACAACGCCGTGCTTAAACAGTACAAAGAACTTCTCGGCGTGGACGGCGTATCTCTCGAATTTACGGACGAGGCAATCGACGAAATTGCAAGAGTCGCTTTCGAGGAAAACGAAAACAGCGAGAATCTCGGCGCACGCCGTTTGCACGCCGTTCTCGAATCATTGCTCAAGGACGTACTCTACGAGGCGGACGACAATGCGACAAAGGAAATCAACATAGACAAGGCATACGTCGAGCAACATCTGAGCACAAATCTCAAAGAGAGAAATCTTCGCAGATATATAATCTAAACTTCCTCGCCGCGCGCGAGAGCGATATTGCGGCGTTGCCGCAGCGATATTGTCCTTGCGGACAGGGATATTGCACTTCGTGCAGTGATATTGTCCTTACGGACAGTGATATTGCACTTCGTGCAGCGATATTGTCCTTGCGGACAGTGATATTGTACTTTGTGCAGCGATATTGTCCTCACGGACAGTGATATTGCACTTCGTGCAGCGATATTGTCCTTGCGGACAGTGATATTGCGGCGTTGCCGCAGTTGAGGAAAATTTGATTGCGGACGATATGTCGTTTAATAAAAACACAATACGAACATAGAGGCAATATGATAAACATACCCAAAGGAACCAAAGATATGCTTCCGAGCGAGGCGTACAAGTGGCACTACGTCGAGGACGTCGCAAGAGAAGTTGCGGCTTGTTTCGGATTCAAAGAGATTCGCACGCCGATGTTTGAACACACCGAACTCTTTTTGAGAGGCGTGGGCGAAACGACGGACATCGTGACAAAGGAGATGTACACTTTCGACGACAAGGGCGGCAGAAGTATGACTTTGCGCCCCGAAGGCACGGCAGGCGTTGCGCGCTGCTTCATCGAAAATGGCTTGCATCAAGGCGTTATGCCTATGAAAGCGTACTACATCGCAAGCATATTCCGCTATGAGAAACCGCAAAACGGCAGACTCAGAGAACACCACCAATTCGGCGTGGAATGCTACGGTTCGGACAGCCCGAGCGCAGACGCGGAAGTCATTACGCTCGCCTCGACCTTCTTGAGAAAAGTGGGACTTAAGAGCCTCGAACTCAACATCAACAGCATAGGTTGCCCCAAGTGCAGAGCGGAATACAACAAGGCGTTGAAAGAGTACATCGGCGCAAACTTGCACCTTATGTGCGGTCAATGCCAGGCGAGATTCGAAAAAAATCCGCTTCGCATACTCGATTGCAAGGAAGAAAAGTGCAGGCAAATCACCAAAAATGCGCCCAAAATCACCGATTATCTTTGCGACGATTGCAGAGCGCACTTTGAAGAAGTGCAACGCATACTCGCGTCGCTGGGTATAGATTTTAAGGTCAATCCGGGGATCGTACGCGGTTTGGACTACTACACGCGCACGGTGTTCGAGTTTGTGTCCACGGACATAGGCGCGCAAGGGACGGTTTGCGGCGGCGGACGATACAACAATCTCGTCGAGGAAGTGGGCGGCAAGCCTACGCCTGCGGTGGGATTCGGTTTGGGACTTGAAAGACTGCTTTTAGTGCTTGAAAACACAAACAACCTTTCGGCAGAGCAAGAGCGTATGGACGTATATATCGCGCCTATGGGCGACAAAGCGCAGGAGATTGCGAGAAAACTCGTCTTCGATATGCGCAACGCAGGCATAAAAGCCGAAACCGACATTATGCAAAGAGGTCTTAAAGCGCAAATGAAATACGCCGACCGCACGGGCGCGAAGTACGTCTGCGTACTCGGCGACGACGAGATAGAAAAGGGCGTGGTGAACGTCAAGAGAATGAGCGATTCCGTCACGGAAGAATGCCGTCTTGGCGATCTTTGCAGATTTTTTGAAAGATGACCGAAAGAGGAATAGTGGCAAAAATAAAGGGCAACAAAGCCACCGTGCGTTTCGACAGACGTAGCGCGTGCGACAAATGCCATATGTGCGCAACCACCAAAGACGGTATGAAAGTCGAGGTCGTTGTCGAAAATACGCTCGGCGCAAACGTCGGCGATTTTGTCGAAGTGGAAATGGGCGAAAAGTACGTTCTCACGGCGGCGGCAATCGTGTATGTCATTCCGCTCGTGCTTATCGGCGCAGGCATAGGCATAGGCACGCTCATCAATGAACTGGCGCAAGCGATTTTGGCTCTTGCTGGACTTGTCGTTGGATTTGTCATAGCAATCCTTCTCGACAGGCTTGTCATACGCAAAAAGAAAGGTTTTGTGCCGACGATGAAAGCGATTGTTAATGAATAATTAATAATGAATAATTAATAATTGCGGAAGGCGAAGCCTTAATCCGATTGCTCAAACGGCGTTGCGGCAAAGTCAATCGCCCACGTCGTCATTCAGAGCGAAGCGTGGGAATCCCCTAAATAGAAACGAGAACTTTTGGGCGATTGTCAAAAACCGCACTTGTTCTCGCAATCACTAACCGCGCAGAG
>CAVKUX010000044.1:0-4513 GCA_963659595.1 Anaeroplasmataceae bacterium
CAATTAAAACTTATAACTGATGTCGATATTTAGATGAAGAACAAGGAAGAAGCACCTCGACGGTAACCCTAATTTACTTGGCGTAAATGAGTTGACAATTCTCAAAAATCACAAGTTTTTTTCAAAATAACGCAATATTGAGATAAAGAACAAGAAAACGCCCCTCTGTCAATCCTAACGTACTTAGCGTACGTGACGAGCGCGCAAAAGGGCGTTGCCGAAGTTATTTGCTCAATTAAAACTTATAAATGATGTCGATATTTAGATGAAGAACAAGGAAGAAGCACCTCGACGGCAACCCTAATTTACTTGGCGTAAATGAGTTGACGGCGAGGTGCTTCTGACACAGTTATTCGCTAAATAGCGACATCATTTTTTGTTGGCTTCCTCTTCGCGCTTCTTAGCATCCGCAATAATCTTATCATTGTTCATTGCCGGCACTTCTTCGTAACGCACGACGTGCATCTCGAATCTGCCTCGACCTTGCGTCATGGAGCGAAGATCGGTTGCATAACGGAACATTTCGGCTTGCGGAACTTCTGCGGTGATGATTTGCTTGCCGTTTGCCATATCGGTGCCGAGAATACGACCGCGACGTTTGTTCATATCGCCGAGGATATCGCCCAGATACTCGTCGGGGACGGTGACTTTTGCTTCAACGATAGGCTCGAGGAAGCACGGACCTGCCGCAGCGATACCGTCTGCATAGGAGAGTTTTGCGGCGGTGACGAATGCGATTTCCTTGCTGTCGACGGGGTGATATTTGCCGTCGTAAAGCGTGGCTTTGAGGTTGACGAGCGGATAGCCTGCCAAAACGCCGTGTTTGATTGCTTCGCGCAAACCTTTTTCGACTGCGGGGATAAATTGACGAGGAACGGCACCGCCGACGACTGCGTCGACAAACTCAAATTGACCGTCTTCCGCGCCCGGTTCGTACTTGATGAATACGTCGCCGTATTGACCTGCGCCGCCCGATTGCTTTTTGTGTTTGCCTTCCGCTTGCGAAGTCTTGCGTATGGTTTCGCGATATGCGACTCTCGGCTCTTGCCAAGTGATGTCGATGCCGAGTTTGGCTTTTACGCGCTTGCACATAATGTCGAGTTGAGCCTCGCCCAGACCGCTGATAAGCACGTCGCCGGTTTCAACGTTCTTTTCGACCTTGAACGTTGCGTCTTCTTCTTGCATTTTGATAAGACCTTGAATGGCTTTTTCTTCGTCTTTAAGAGCCTTGACCGCGTAAGAGATGACCGGCTTGGGGAATTCTATTTTTTCAAACTCAATCTTTGAATCTGCAGACGCAACGAGCGTGTCGTTGGTGTTGGTGTAAACGAGTTTCGCAACAGCGCCGATATCGCCTGCGTTGAGGCAATCGACGGGTTCCTGCTTTTTGCCTTTGAGGACGTAAAGCGTGCCGATTTTTTCGGGTTTTTCAACGCTTGCGTTGAACACGTTGTCGCCGCTTGAAAGTTTTCCGCCGAGAACTTTGAAGATAAGAAGTTTTCCGACGTAAGGGTCAACGACGGATTTGATAATTTGAGCGCAGAACGGCGCGGTCGAATCTACGCCGACTTCGGTTTCCTTGCCGTCGACAATCGCTTTGATCTTGTGCGCCCTTTGAGGATGCGGCATAAGGTCTACGAGTTTGTCCATAAGGCGTTTTACGCCCTTAGACGTTTGCGCGTTGCCTGCGACGAGAGGAACAAAAATGTCGTCTGCGATTGCTGCGTGCAAGCCTTTTTGGATTTCTTCTTCGGTGAATTTCTCGCCTTCGAAGAACTTCATCATAAGGTCCTCGTCGGTTTCGGCAATGAGTTCCATAAGTTTGGAATTGAATTCCTCCACGTCCGCCTGCATATTTTGAGGCACTGCGACTTCTTTGCCTTGCAAATCGTATGCCTTGTCGGTGAGAACGTCGACGCATCCCACCATTTTGCCGCCTTCCATAACGGGAAGTTCGATGGGGATAACGCTCTTATATTTTGCCATAATCGCTCTTGCGGTGCCCATAAAGTCGCTGTTGTCCTTGTCAACCGCATTGACGAAGATGAGAGCGGAAACTTTCTTTTCTTGGCACAGTTCGAGAGCCTTTTCCGTGCCGACGGTGATAGACCCGGTTGCGCTTGTAACTACGACTGCGCTGTCTGCGGCGTGGAGCGCGGCAACCATTTCGCCTTCGAAGTCGAAAAAGCCTGGTGCGTCGAGAATGTTGATTTTGGTGTTGCGATAGATTGCGTAGCCCAAAGACAAAGAAATGGATATCTTGCGTTTGATTTCTTCGTCGTCGTAGTCCATAATGGACGAGCCGTCGTCGACTTTGCCCAAACGGTCGATGGTCTTTGCCTCGAACATCATTGCTTCTGCGAGGGACGTCTTGCCCTCGCCGGAGTGGCCGATGAGAGCCACGTTGCGGATTGAGTCTGTATCAAAAATCTTCATAATTTACCTCTTTTGAAGTGGATACATCAATTATATAATAATTTTTATACTTTTTCAACTACATTTTTTTACCGAAAAGGCTCGCAAAAAGCATATACGGCAATACAGCGGATTAGATAACGGAAAATTTTTCGAATAAATTTTCGGACAAAATATCCGCAATTTCAAAATATCCGATTAGAATACCGATTTTTCAATGTCGGGAAAAGCGACGATTGCAAATACGCTGTCAAAAACTCGCTTTTCGTCATATATAGACGATATGGCGACGATAGGTTTGTACGACAGCGGAATAGGCGGTCTCACCACCCTCAAAATTCTGCTCGAAAAGTTCAAAGGCAACGATTTTTTCTATCTTGCGGACAACGCTTCACACCCGTTCGGAACGAAAAGCGCAAAAGACCTCGAAGAAATAGTTTCTTCCGCCGTTGCGACTCTGAAAAACAACTGCGATTATCCCGTACTTGCCTGCAACACCGCGTCGAGCATATATAAAGACAATGACGCAATCAAACTTTTGCCGCCTATGCCGCCAAAAAACGCCGATTTGAACGAATGGTTGCTTATGGCAACGGATTTGACAAGAGAAAGCGCAAGCAAAGCCTTCAAAAACGTTGCCGAAACGAGCGATTTGGCGTCAATGATAGAAGTTCAGGCTTCCATAAACTCGAAGCAGGGCAACCTGAATATGCGCGCGCTTCTTCCCTATCTTGCAAATTCGGTATTCAAATTCAAAGGCGTAAAAAACGTCGTTCTCGGTTGCTCGCACTATCCGCTTTGCAAAAAAGAAATATCCAAAATCCTCGGCAACGGGCGCTTTTTCGACGGCAACGAAAGCGTCGTAAACTCTCTTGAAAAGCACGTTTCGCTCCTTAAAAACGAAAGCAAAATCACTTTCCGTTTTACGGGCGGAAACGAAGAAAAAAAGTACCGAAAAATACTTTCGATACTGCTTGCCGAGCAAAATAAAAACTGAAATTAACCCGATTAGATTGCCGATTTACAAACGAAAAGCCTTGTTTATCGCGCCTGCGACGATTTTTGAAGAAAGACTTACGGCAAGGTCGATGTCGCGAGGCGCGACGATGAGGTCGGACAGTGCGCAATCCGCAAGTTTCTTTCGCAAATTATACTCGTTTGCCTCTATCTTTTCTTCGCCCAAAAAGTCTTTTACGAAAGCGTATATTCCCGTCCTTAACGACAGCAAAAGCGGAACGCCTATTGCAAAAGTCGGAACGCTTAAAACCGATTTGTCTATGCGCTCTTTGTCTTGCCCCACGCCGCTTCCCGGTGAAATCCCCGTACTCGAAATCTGAAAGGATTTTCCCAGCCTTGCGACCGACCCCGTTGCCAACGAATCCACCAAAATCACGCAAGACGGTTTGATTTTCGCTGTTGCACCCGCAATAAGTTCGGCGGACTGTATGCCTGTCATACCGAGTACGCCCGTAGCGAACGCGCATACGCTCTGCTTTCGTCCGCCCGCTTCGACGTATCTTGTAACTTTCACACTTTCAACGCACCTTTGTCCGAGCGAATCGGCGACGATATGTCGGTTTCCGAGCCCCACGACAAGCACGGGCGAGGATTTTTTTACTATTCCAACAACTTCGGACAGCGAAAAAGCGAGTTGTTTGGTAAGATATTCTATCGAATTTTGGTTTTCGAGAGTGAATTTGGGGCAATCGAAAGTGATATACACACCTCTATCTCTGCCGATTTGCTTTGCCTGCTCCAACGTTTTTACGTTGAGCGTGCGCTTTTGTATGCCGTATGAGAGAGGTTTTTCTTCGCAAGCGGACGAAAGCCCTACGCTCTGCGCGCTTTCAAGCGCGATATCCGTGACTATCCCGAAATTTTTTGCAATATTCATAACATTATTGTGCATAATCGCAAAAAATCCATTCAAAACGGTTGCAACTTTTATCTTAATATGATAATATGTCAAAGATATTTAGTCAGTACAAAAGTACGAGGAGAAAAATATGCCAAATATTAAGTCAGCAAAAAAGAGAGTTATCACTTCCGACAAGAGAAACGAAATCAACACCGCAATGAAAGCACGCGTTAAAACCGC
>CAVKUX010000044.1:4523-14142 GCA_963659595.1 Anaeroplasmataceae bacterium
CGCTATCAAGAAATACAACGCAGCAATCGAAGCAGGCGACGTCGCTCTTGCAGAACAACTCCTTCCCGAAACCGTTTCCGTCATCGATTGCGCTTTCAAAGACGGCATCTACAAGAAGAACACGGTTGCAAGAAAGAAATCCACTCTCTGCCGCTCTTTGGACGCACTCAAAGCAAACAAGTAAGCAACGTTAAAAATCGCAAAAATCAAAAGACTGTTTGAAAACAGTCTTTTTTTCGTTACGCAGAATCGCATAATTATCGCGCATTTCGTATTTTAGGAAAATTCGGTAATACTTGCCAAACTATAATATCGGTCAAACTTTCTTTTTCGCCGCCACGCCGACGACAATGACAGCAAGACATACAACCAGCACACACACTACCGCCACGACGGTTACGTCGTATGCGGTGACTGCTTTTTCACATTCGCGGACGTATACCTTCGTTTCGTTCGTGAAATAATTGCCGATTTTCGCCTTGACGGAATGCTCTCCCGCCGTTTCGAACGAATATACAAACGCATTGCCTGCCGCAACGTACTCGTCGTCAACGTACCAATGCACCGTCGTTTGAGGATTCACGCTTTTTAGTATGCTTTCGTCGATTGAAAATTCAATCTCCTTTTCGATATCGACGCTTAGGGTTTTGTCCGTCGTTTCGACGGCTTTTGCGCCGCTTTTTACGGATATTTCGATTTTCCCGATTTCGGTCTTGTCGTATTCGATGTACTTGACAGCCACAACGCATTCGGCGGTTTTATTTTGGGCTTCTGCCTCTTCGCAAGTCCACTCTGCCGTTATCGTAGTCTCGCCGACTTTGTTTTCGGGAACAAAGGAAAACAAAAATTGATTTTCGGAATCGTTTTCAACCTCTTTTCCGTCCACTTTCCACACGACAGAACCTAAATTCGCAAATTCTGACGGAAAAACGTTAAGTTTGAATTTCACGGGATTCGTCGCGTTGACGTACTGCTCGGCGTCGCCGTCTGCGGTAATTCTGATTCTCGTATCGTCGGAAATCAACTGCGCAAAATCGAACACGCCGAGTGTAAAGTTGCCCGCTTTTATGGTTTCGGTATACGATTGTTTGACATTTTGGGCAATTTCGACCGCACCGCACTCTTTTTCACCCGAAACGGCGCAATACGCCCTGTCTTTGAGCATCGCAAGCGCGCTCGCAAAAGATATAAACGGCGTTGCCATACTCGTGCCGTCCAAAGACTTGTACGAATCGACGGTTTTGCCGTCCGCGCTGAAAATGTTTTCCCCCGACGCGCAAATATCGTATGCCGAGCCGTAATTCGATGTCGAAGCAAGTTTCTTTTTGCCGTTCACCGTCGTGTAATTCATAACGCCGATGACGTTTTTGCTTGCCGCAGGATAATAGGTATAAAATTTACCCCAAATGTCCTTTGCCGAAGACGATTTGCCGCCGTTGCCTGCCGCCGCAACGAAAACCGCTTTTTGAGCGTATTCGTCGGTTATCATTTTGTTGAATTCGGACGATTCGTTGCCTGCTTTATCCTCGCAAAGGGAAAGGTTTACGACGTCCGAGCCGTTTTCGATGGCGAACGCTATGCCCGCTTTGACGCCCGACGTTGAAAAACTCTTGCCTTTCGACGCTTTTACGGGCAGAATTTTGATGTATTTTTCAAGGTTGAGTTCGTGAATGAGAGTCGCAATTATGCCTGCGACGTGCGTTCCGTGCATGTCTGCCGAGTCGTCGTATGAGTTTTTAAGTGCGTCATAGGTGTTTTTGGTCACGACATTGCCGTCATCGTCCCTAAAAAGCACGTCATATGCGCCTGTCTCGTCGTCGGTCGCAACGCCGTTTTCGTCATATTTGCCCGTGAAAATCTCGTGCTCGAAGTTTATGCCCGTATCCACGACGGCAATCACGACGGGATTGTTTTCAAGTGCGGAAAAGTCGTATTGCGGATCGGAAAACCAACTTTTCACACGAGTTTTGATATTCTCAAGATCGAGTTCGTTCTCGCCGTTTTGCCAATCGAGGTTTTTGTCCTTTACGCTTTCGACATAGCCGTCGGGACACACCGCTTCCGCAACGGACGGGGTGAAAATCACGCTAAAAAACAAAACAAGGACAACCGCGATCACTACAACTCGCAATGCGGAAATCCTTGAAGTTTTTGTGTTTTTGGCAGTGTTTTTCATTTACCTGCGCACGAGCAAAGGAAAACTTAAATCCAAGTTATTTTGCCATCTTGCGTTATAGTTCCCCACTTGCCGTCCTTTTTTATTTTGGCTTCGCCGTTTTCAAACGGCGTGCCTGCGTCGTATTCAAAAGGAATGACGACTTCGTTGTTTTTGTTGATATAGCCGCACTTTTCCCCTCTGCAAACCATTGCAAAACCTTCGGAAAAACTCATGGCGGTGTCGTAGTCGAGAGGAATGACAATGTTGTTCTCCTCGTCGATATAGCCGCATTTCTCATCTATTTCGACGGAAGCAAGCCCCTCTTTGAACGCAAAAATCTCGTCGTACATAGTGGGAATCACGATTTTGAATCCGTCGGAATATCCCCACTTTCCGCCTTTAAGCACTTTGCGCCATTGCCCCGGCTTGAGCGGCTCGGTGAGTTTTTCGACGGTTTTTTGCTTATTTTTGTCGTTCTGTTTTTGCGACTGTTGGTTCTTGTTTTGTTGAGGTTTTGCGCTCGCGCGGTCGGAAAGACCGAATTTGGAAGCGCGATTTCTTTCGTTTTTGTCCGCTCTTGCGGATTTTTCGGATTTATCGTGCGCCGCTTTGTCGTTTTCGCCGCGTTTTTGAAGGTCGTTTTGAGCCTTTTTCTTGTCGGTTTTGCCCTTTTGCTCTCCGCTCGATTCGTTTTGCTTGCCAAAGTCCGCCGTATTTTGTTTTTGCTCGCCGTTCGGATTTTGTTTTTGCGGTTCGGGGCGCAATTCCATATCCTTCGCTCTCAAAGCGTCCTTGACTTCGAACAATATCTTTTTGTTGAGCCCCTGCACCTTGTACATATCCTTTTCGGTGCGTTTTACAAGGTCTGCCGCAGTTTGAATACGGTTTTTCGAAAGAAGTTCGCAAGTGGATTCGCCTATGCCTAAATCTTGAAGAGAAAGCGTAAGTTGCGCTTGGGAATACTTTGCTATTTGTTCGTTTGCGCCCTCTTGATTTCTCTTGGGGGTGCGGTTTTTATAATAATGTTTCTTGTTTGCCATATATATACCTTTTTACAAATATTACCACACGCGCACGAATATTTCAAGTAGTAAAGTTATTATCTTGACTTAAAGTTGCAATTTGATTATACTTATACCTATGAAAATAGCGATTGAAAATTCAAAAAAAGTTTTGGCAGTATTGCTGTTTGCCGTCATTTTCACGGCAGTATTTTTTGGTGCTTTGACCCCGTCTTATGCAGGTGCGGAAAGTGCTGAAAACGGCGATTTTGTCAGACTTTTCCCCACAATCAACTATTTCCAATCGGCAAATCCGTCTTTGGTCAGCGCAAACTCGGGCTATCTTTTGGTGTACGACAAGGACGTACGCTCGCTTTTCGTGCGCCCAAACGACTCGTCGGACACTTACGTTTACGAGACGGATTTCGAGAACGTAACAAGTCTTTTCGTGCTTGAAAACGTGGCGTTTTTGCAAGCGGACGACAAGTATTACACGATAGACCTAAGCGACAAAACCGCAAGCGCGGTAGAGGTCACTCTGCCCTCGCCCTCTCGTGTCGCTTCGATTACGAGCGACGGCACTCTCCTTTACGCCCACTCGCCTAAAGGCGCGTTGACGATTTACGACAAAACCCTTTCCGTAACTTATAACATCGATGCGGAAGATTCCCCCGACGAACTTGCGGGCTCCAACGCAATCGCAGGCGAAAACGGCAATCTTTATACATTTCCGTCCATTTACGGCAATGCGTTTTTCGTAAAATTCGACGCAACGTCAAACACGGTCGAGGCGCACGCAATAACGCAAAACATCACGCAAGCGTACGTCGGCGACGTCGTGTACGCACTCGAAGTTTTGCTTGCAACGAGCCAAAAGCGTTTGATTTGTCTTGACAAATCAACAGGCGAATTGCTCTTCCACACCGAGATTTATCCGCAAGCGTTCTTTGCCTTCGGCAACAGAGTTTTCACAATCGAAAACAAGAGCGTCGTCGTGTACACGCTCTCAAACGACAAATCGAGCCTTTCGAGAACTACGTCCATAACCATGACGGGCAACGACGCATACCACCTCGACAACCCCGTCGACTTGTGCGCCATAGGTGACGGATATATCGTTGCGGACAAAAACAATTCTCGTCTTGCCACGATTGACAAATCGGGCGTACTCACCGAGCAAAAACTCGAGGATACTCCCCTTGCGCTTACGTCTTCCGAGCGTGACGTATATTGCGTATTTCAAGACAGAATAGACAGAATTTCGGGCGGCGAAACCACAAAAACGTACGAGCTTTCGGGCGTTATCGACGTTGCATATTCCGACAAACTCTACGCGCTCGCACCCGACGGCGTATACACCGCAATAGGCAACTCGCTCATAAAGATATTCGACGTGAAAAACGGCAAGCGTATCGCCACCGCCAAAAACGGCGCGAACGTTTACGTCCTCACCGCAGATTCCGTCTTGTGCATAGACCGCAACGGAAGCAAACTTTTCGACGTTGCAACTGCGGATTTTTCTCATGCCGTCGACTTTGCAATCGACTACACGGGCAAAGCGTACGTCGCCTTCAAGGACAAAATCGTCACATATTACGCAAATCAAAGCCAAACCATTGCCGTTAAAGCGGCGAATTTGAAAGCGAGTATAACAAGCGTATGCCTTGACGGCGAAAACGTCGTATTCACCGCAAAAGAAAGTTTCGTCGGCATGCTCAACGTACACGCAACGACAAAGCAAAGTTTCAGCGCAACGCTTCCGACGTTGGAGAGGGGCGAATACTATTTTGCAACCGCTCTTGACGGCGCGCTCGAATACTCATGGGACGGCAGACTCGAAAACACGCAACTCGCTTCGAGCGACGTGTATCTCGTCATTGACAAGGCAATCGAAAATACGGACGATAATTTCAGATACGCGCTTGTCGGCGACAAACTCGCAATAGTGTCTAAAGACGACTTTGAAAAGGCGGAAACGACTGCGTTAAGCGGCGAATACGTCGCAAAAGAGGATGTCACCCTCTACGCTCTTCCCTATTCTCAAAGCGGCGCAATCGAGATTAAATCGGGCGAAAAGGTCGCTCGCATAAGCGACGTAGCAGGCTACGACAACGCAAAGTGGACTATCGTGCAGTACGGCGAAAACACATACTTTGTCAACTCGTCCGCAATCGAGGAATACATTGAAATCGTTGACGAAAAAGACAAAGTTTACGGCAAAGCCAACGCCGACAGAGTGGGCGGAATGGTCAACGTATACGCCTCTGCCGATAAAAACAGCGAAGTCATACTTCAAATCGTGGACGGCAGCAAAGTCGAAGTGCTTCAAACGCTCGACGACTTCTATCTCGTATCATTTGACGGCAAAGTCGGCTACATCGAAAAAGAGCATTTGAAAATAAACGGACTTACGACGGTTCAAATCGTGGCGATAGTGCTTGCGATAATCGTCGCGCTTGCCGGAAGCGCAATCTTTGCCTCGATATATCTCACTCGCAAAAACGACGAAAAAGAGAAAAAAGGCGAACACAAAACGCCAAAAAGGTTTTGATTTCCACCCTTCAAAAAACTCAAATATTAAACGAATTTACTATTAAAAAAGCACTGATTTTTGAAGTGCACCCCAAAAGTTTGGACAAAAATGTAAAACTTTTGGAGGTGCATTTTTAATCTGTTACAACGTTAAATTTTTGAAAAACGATTTAAGTTTCGACGTTGCAGGTCTTTTCACTTTCCCTTCTTTAATCGCTTGCGTAAAATAATGCTCGGCGTTACCCTCAAACTTAAAATAGATGCCGTCACGCTCGCTGTTATCCGAACCGGCAGGTTTCACGTCGTGCAAAACGCCGTCGCTCAAATACCCCAATCTCATCGTACTCGGACTACTCGCATTAATTTTGCCGCCGTCTTTCAAACAAATAATAGTTTCGGGCGGAACGTTGAAGCCGAAACGAATAGGCTCGTTCTCGGAAAATTTCCCCGACAAAATCATAATCGGATAGTCGCCGAGTCGAAGCGAGTCGAACTTATAATCTTTCAGTTTATTTCCGACCGCGCTTGCGTCGAGGATGGATATCATGCCTCGCAATTCGATATGTCTTCCGTCTTTTGCGTCGCAATATACGACTTTGTCGACAAGCTGCTCTTTGCCGTTATTCAAATCAATGCGTTTTACCTTTTCAAGATCGATTTTGTGCATATCGAGCACGCGAATTACGGTTTCATACTGTTGACCTGAACGCTTAACGACAATATCTTCAAACTTCGTAAGCGCGCCGATGTTATACTTTGTGACTTCTATATTGCCGCGTTTGTCGGGTGTGGGAATACAAATAGCCTCAAAAGCTTTTCTCTGTTCGCCACTGAGATTTGACCCGAACGCATCGAGAATAACAAACGCCTTTTTACCGTCGATTTTTTCTTTTATGAGCGTGTCGGACAAATCGTTTACAAAATTTTGATATTTAGCGTCCGAACCTGCGTTTCCGACAAAAATATTAGTTGCGTATATGTCGTTGTCGTAGTCGTCACTTGTCAACACGCGCGCGACAAAAGAAACGAAGCTGCGCTTAAAATCGGAACAAAGCGACAATCCGAATTCGTCTTTTGCAAGTGCGAAATCATCGTCGTTTGCAAGTTTTGAAAAACTCTTTATCTCCGCCGCAATTCTTGTACTGCCGCAATAAACATCCCTGTCCTCGTCAAGGCAAATTTCGTCGAGGGACGTTAAATTTTGGGTTTGAGCAACAGCCGAATACAACCAATACTTCGCAACTTGCGGCGCAGTTTTGCACGCTTTGTTGAATGCTTTGTATGCCTCAACCCAGTTTTCGATTTTGAGTTGAGTTACACCGCGATTAAAATAGTCGCTTGCTTCGTCTTTCTCGTTTCCGTAAATGATTTTTGTAATGTTTTGAGTGACGTTGTGTACGGTGGTGTATTTGTTGATTGCTTTTTCCGTAATGAACGGCGTACCGCAAAATTTGCAAATACCTGCCTCGTGCGTATCGTCGACCTCGATTTGCGCACCGCATTGCGTGCATATTGCAGGAACAAGAGCCATAAGTGTTACCTCATTTATAATCAGACTTTTAATTTTACACTAAGCGCAACGTATTTAGCGCGATATTTGAGCGGCAGACAAAGTTATTCGTCAATACCACACCGTTTGAGTGCGATATTTGGATGAAGAACAAGGAAGATGCGATTTTTGAACAACGAGCGTACTTAGGCGTACGTGACTTGTGAAAAAATCGCATCTGACGCAGTTGTTCGCCAAATAGCGCACTCAAACGCGAGTTTTGCCCATAAAGAACACGGCCAGAGCATTATACCCCGCATTTCCCGACACCAAACGGTTGATGTAGCCGTACTTTACGGGAATGCCGCCGGAAAGTTGCTCGATTTGTGCGCCGAATGCGTGGGCTTCTTCGGGACAATTCGTGTGTCCGATGAGGATAAAATCATTGTCGTTTTTGATGTAATTCGCCGTGAAAAATTTGAGCATTTCGGAAATGGACTTTTTCCTGCCGATGGACTTTGTGACAATGCCGATTTTGCCCTGTGTGGTGAGTTGAAGCACGGGATTGATATGCACGATCATGCCGAAAAGCGCGGCGAGCGTCGATATACGACCGCTGTTGCGCAGATTTATGAGGTCGCTGACAATGAAGCAATGGTGCGCGTTGAGTTTGTGATTTTCAACCCATTCGGCGATTTCCTCGATACTCTTGCCCTCGTTTTGCATTTTCTTTGCATAGTAGACAAGCAAGCCTTCGCCGCCTGCGCCTGCGAGCGTATCGACGACGATAACCTTTCTTTGAGGATATTTGATGCGCAAGCCTTTTGCGATGTAAGATATGTTGTCGAAACTTCCGCTCATGCCCGACGAAAAGCCGATATAGAGCAAGTCTTTGCCCTCTTGCAACACTTGCTCGAACATAACTTCGGCGTCGTGAGGATTGATTTGAGAAGTCTTTACAAGTTTGCCCGCTTTCAACTTTTCGTAGAAAAGTTCGATTGGATACTCGTCGTCTTTCTCGTAGAATCTATCTTCGAGAGTGAATGAAAAAGGCAAACGCCTCGTGGGATTTTCGTCATAATAGCCTTCAAAAAGATCTGCGGTGTTGTCGGTTACGATTTCAAACATACTGTTCTCCTTAATAGAAAGTATTTTAGCACATTGACTTCAATTTGTCCATAGCGATAATCGCGCGATTGTAAAAAAATCGTCGATTTTTTGGGTGCGTTTTGCAAAAGTGGTTGAAAGTGCCAACCTTTCGGTAAAAATCGCGTGACAAAATCATATGATGCGTGTTATAAAATATAATATTATATCAAATCAAAAGAGAGAAAAATGGACTATTCAAAACTGCTGAACCCAATAGCACAAAACATAAAACCGTCGGGCATACGCGAGTTTTTCGGCATAGCCGCAACTCGCAAGGACTGCTTGTCGCTCGGCGTTGGCGAACCCGACTTTTCCACCCCTACCGCGTTTTCGCAAGCGGGTATAAACAGCATCATCGCAGGCAAAACGCAATACACCGCAAATGCCGGGCTTTATGAACTCCGCAAAGCGATATCCGCCTATACGGAGCAGTTTTTGAATGTTTCATACAATCCCGACAACGAAATTCTCATCACGGTCGGCGCAAGCGAAGGCATCGACGCGGCATTCCGCGCCGTGATTGCCTTCGGCGACGAAATTCTCATACCCGAGCCATGTTTTGTATGCTATGCTCCCCTCGTATCCCTTGCCGGCGGAACCCCCGTTCCCATCGAATGTAAAATCGAAAACGACTTCAAACTCACCAAAGATGAGTTGGAAAAGGCGATAACGGACAAAACAAAAGGTCTTTTGCTCGCCTACCCCAACAACCCTACGGGCGCAATTATGGAAAAGAGCGACCTCGAACAACTCGCGCCAATCATCAAAAAGCATAATCTGATTGTGTTCAGCGACGAAATTTACGGCGAATTGACCTACGACGGCGCAAAATTCACGTCAATCGCTTCTCTCGACGGCATGCGCGAGCGCACGATTGTTATAAGCGGATTTTCAAAATATTTTGCAATGACAGGATGGAGGCTCGGCTACGTTTGCGCCCCGAAAGAGATTGTCGACGTAATTTTCAAAATTCACCAATACGGCATCATGTGCGCCTCGACAGCCGCACAATACGTTGCGCTCGAAGCGCTCAACGCCTCTTTTGCTGACAACTTCGAGGAAGTTCACGCCATGCGCGACGAATATGACAAACGAAGAAAATATATCGTCGATAGGCTTGGGAAAATGCAACTCGATTGTTTCAGACCTCGCGGAGCGTTTTACATTTTCCCGAGCGTGAAGTCAACGGGAATGGACGGCGAAAAGTTTGCCTATTCCCTTCTCGATTCAAAAAACGTTGCTGTCGTACCGGGCGGCGCATTCGGCAAGAGCGGACAGGACTATGTTCGC
>CAVKUX010000045.1:0-13862 GCA_963659595.1 Anaeroplasmataceae bacterium
TATAAGTGTCACAAATGTTTATATTTGGCGGAAACGGCGAGTATAATTGTGTGAAAATAAGCAATCAAGCGTTTTGCGCAATAGGTTTTGCGCAAAGTGAGGGGAAAATGATAAAAGTTTTTGTAAACGGAATCGAAATGCAAGTCAAGGAAGGCACGAGAGTGCTTGACTTGCTCAAACAAGAGGATAGGCGCAAATACGCCGTGTGCAAACTCGGCTCGCAAATAAAAGAACTCAATCGCAAACTTTCAAGCAAGGACGACGGAAAGGTCATCGAGTTTTTGGGCATCGAAAACAACGAGGCGGCAAAGGCGTACGAGGCAAGTTTGAGATATGTCGTGGCAATGGCGTTTCACAATCTTTATCCCGACGTGCGCATACGCTTCGGATATAATGCGTCGCGCTCGATATTCTGTCACATCCTCACAAAGGGTTTCAACGTGTCCAAAGCGACGGACGAAATCCGCAAAGAGGTTGACCGAATCATAAAGGCGGATATGCCCATCGAGCGCATCACCGTCACGACGGACGAGGCACGCGAGATTTTCGAGAAGATGCAACGCGACGACAAGTTGCGCATATTGCCGTATCGACCCGAAACGGCGGTGAATATCTACGTTTGCGGCGACTATTACGACTATTTGCACTCCTACATGGTGCCGTCCACAGGGTGCATATTCAGTTACAACATCATGCCGTACAGCCCGGGTATAATCATTCAATATCCGCGCTCCGAACTCAACGCCGAGATTCCCGAATTTGTGGAAGAAAGCACCTACGGCAGAACCCTTCAAAGAGCGACCGCTTGGGCGGAAAAAACGAGGACGGGTACGGTTGCCGACATCAACGAAAAGGTGGAGGATGGCAAAGTTCTCGATTTTGTGCAGATGTGCGAGGCAAGACAAAACTCTATGCTCTCCGAACTCGGCAGAAAAATCGAGAGCGACATCGAAAATATCCGTCTCATTTGCATTGCGGGTCCGTCTTCGAGCGGAAAGACGACGTTTTGCAACAGAGTGCGCATAGAACTCATATCGAGGGGTATAAATCCCGTTATGATTTCTATGGACGACTACTATCTCGAACGCAAAAAAATATGCGAAATGCAGGGCAAGGCGGCAAACGAGGTTGACCTCGAACACGTCGAGTGTTTGGATATCGAACAATTCAACAAGGACCTTTTCGACTTGATAAACGGCGAGGAAGTCACGCTCCCTTGCTTCAATTTCGCAACGGGCGCAAAGGAGAGGGGGCGCACGATAAGAGTGGACGAGCATAGCCCCATAATGATAGAGGGTATACACGCGCTCAACGAAAAACTCACCGCGTCCATACCCAAGCACCAAAAATTCAAAATTTACATTGCGCCGCAACTCACAATAAACGTTGACGACCACTCGCCGCTCAGCATCACCGACTTGCGACTTATCCGCAGAATCGTGAGAGATATGCAGTTCAGAAACTATCCTGCAAAGAACACAATCGATATGTGGTCGAGCGTTAGAAACGGCGAATTCAGGTGGATATATCCGTGGCAAGAGGGCGTGGATTTCGTGTTCAACTCTGCGCTTGCGTACGAACTTTGCGTACTCAAAAAACTTGCATTGCCTGCGCTCAAAGAGATTAAGGACACCGATCCGCAATTTATCGTGGCGAACAGGCTCATCAAATATCTCAAATATTTCAAGACGATAGATGACGAAAGCCTTATCCCGTGCAACTCGCTTTTGAGAGAATTTATAGGCGGCAGTTGCTTCAACGTCTGATTGCACAAATCGACTAAAAATCAACTTAAAACAGACAAAATGTGTAGATAAAGATTGCTTTTTGCAAATATAAAGTCAATTTGACACAACACAACCGAAGATAAAACAAGAGGAAAATTATGGCAAGAATCGCAGTTATAGGCATGGGACAAGGAGGAATGGTTGCGGCAATTCGCCTTGCCGAGCAAGGACACGACGTCACCGTTTTTGAAAAGAGCAAAAGGGGCGAAGTGAGTTACGATTGGCGCGACGATATTCGCGCGGACGTGTTCGAGGCTGCAGGCTTGCCTATGCCCGAAAGGGATGTGTATTGCCAAAAGAGCAAGTGGCTTTTCGTATCGCCAAACGAGGAATATTCCTTGCCTGTTCCGCCGTGTCCGCCAATGGAAGAAATATCCGTGTACCGCACCAAACTTTCCGAGTACTTCGCTAAGCAAGCGGAAGGCGCAGGTTGCAAACTCGTGTTCGAAACCGAAGTCAAATCTCTTGTCATTCAAAACGATGTCGTTGTGGGAATATATGCGGACAACGAAGAACGATTTTTCGATCTCGTTATAGACGCAAGCGGTATGCGCTCGCCTTTCCGCGCGCAAGTGCCGAACAAATTCGAGATTCAGGCGCAACCGTCAAGAAACGACGTTATGTGCGGCTATCGCGCGTTTTTCAATAAAGTCGAGGGAACAACGACGAGAGACCCAGAAATCAATTCGACGTTGTATCTAAAACATCTCGGAAGCGTGGGCATAAGTTGGTGCAACCTCAACGAGGACAATCTCGTGGACGTGCTTATAGGCAGAGTGGGCGAACTTACGGACAAGGAAATCGAATACACTCTCGAGGCGTTGCGAGCAAGCAATCCCATACTCGGCAATCAACTCGTAAGCGAGAAAAAGGTTGAAATTTGCCTTCGTATGTCCATTGCAAGAGCGGTTGCGGACGGCTACGTCGCACTCGGCGACAGCGCGTTTATGACTATGCCGCTTATGGGCAGCGGAATCGAATCCTCGATGAAAGCCGGCAGAATGTTTGCGGACTATATCACAGAAAACAACGTTGCCGAATTCACGGCAAAAAATATGTGGGGATTCTACCATAGGTATATGACCACGCTCGGCACGGACTTTGCGTTTGTGGACGTACTCAAACGCTGGGCGTTGTCGCTTGACCCCAAGACGATAGACTGGGTGTTCGGCGGCGGACTTATCGAAAAGAGCAATCTTGCGCTCGTCACGACGGACACGAGCGGCGAAAAGCCGAAGTTGAGCGCAAAGTCGATAATCAAAAAAGCGTTTCTGCTTTTGGGACATTTCGGACTCGTTTGCAAAGCGGTCGGTTGCCTTATGCGAAGCCTCAAAGCGAAGAATATCGCAAAGAAAATTCCTGCCGTTTACGACGAAAAGAAACTTGCGAAGTGGACAAAAAAGTACGACAGAATCATTTGCAAACGCTGATTTTGAATTAATAATTAATAATGAATAATTAATAATTGAGGGCGGGGTTTCGCCCCACACCCGAAAAGAACGCTCGTTCAAAGTCTATTTATGGAATATGCTTGCGTGCGGCAGAAATATCACAGCACAAAGTTGACGTATTATGTACAAGATTGCCAGAGTCGGATTGCATCATTTTGAAGAACCGTGTTTGTCGGGCGAGAGAGGTAGCGGAACTATCTTTTTTTCGGGGTGCAATCTGCGCTGTCTGTTCTGCCAAAACTACGAGATATCGCACGAGGGCAAAGGACTCGAAGTGAGCGAGAGCGAACTTGTGTCGCTTATGCTATATCTTCAAAAAATAGGCGCACACAACGTAAATCTCGTTACGCCGTCAAATTACACGAATTTGCTCAAAGACACGCTTAAAGTTGCAAAAAGGCAACTTGAAATACCGATTGTGTGGAACAGTAGCGGATACGAAACCGTGCAGAATCTCAAAAAACTCGAAGGTTTGGTGGATGTTTATTTGCCCGATTTCAAGTATTCCGACAACGATTTGGCGTGGGAATATTCGCATGCAAAAGGGTATAGGGAAGTCGCCCTCGAAGCGATAAAAGAAATGCGCCGTCAGCAACCCGATGACATTTTCGACAGCGACGGAATGATGACAAAAGGCGTTATCGTAAGACACCTCGTTTTGCCTTGCGCACTCGAAAATACGAGAGGAGTGCTGCAAGATATATCTTCGATTGACGATACGATGTATGTTTCGCTTATGGGGCAGTATTTTCCCACGCCCGCCGTGCTTAACCACCCGATATTGTCGAGGCGCATAACCGAAGACGAGTACGATAAGGCAACGCAAGCGTTTTTCGACGCAGGACTTTCAAACGGATTTTCACAAGAACTTGACAGCGCGACGGAAGAATACGTGCCGAATTTTGAGTTGAACGCCCTAAAAAGGATATTAAAAAATTTAGATTAACAATAGTTAGTTACGGGTGGGGTTGCACCCACACCCGAAACGAAAACTTATTCGAAGACTACTCGTACACGGAATGTGCGACTTCGAAGACGGAATTGGAATCGCAAGGCGATGACCGTAGCGAGCGTCGAGCTTGACGGATAGTACAAGTGAACGGGCGAGTGTGGTTTTTTTTCGCCCGTGAACGAGTGACATAACAAGAGGACGATACTTTTTTATGCGAGCACCGAGTGTTGCCCCACGCGAAGCGGACGCCGTGGGTTCCCTCAAATTTATGCAGAGGGGGAACGGCGGTAGGGGAAACACGTGAGGAAGGGGGAAGATTTTGATTTTGATGTTTTAATTCTTTAAGTTATTTCTTTTCTCGAAATCCCTCAAATAACACAATTCGTATTTTTGAAAAAAATTTGTCGAAATCGGTTGCGTGATTGAAATGTTTGTGCTAACATACTGTCAAATGTGAATCGGAGGGCTTTATGGCTCAAAGTGCTGTCAAACTCAAGAAATCCATTTCCCTTGCATCAGGTTTTGTTGCAACGGTTGCGTTTTCTTCCATTGACGAGTGCCTCATTCCCTCGATTGATTCAAAAATTGCCTAACGAAGATGTCCTCAGCGGACATCTTTTTTTTGCCCTCGTGGCAGTGAGGCAGTCAAGTTGCAACAAAGAAAATATATATAGGAGAAAGACAAAATGAACAAACAACTTGTTTATGACATCAATGACAGGCCCGCGTTTGGAAAGAACCTCGTGTTTGCTTTCCAACAAGTGCTTGCAATCATGGCTGCAACAATAGCCGTGCCGACAATCATCGGACTTCCGACGCAAATCCCCGCCGCAATCCTCGGCGCAGGCCTCGGCACGATAGTGTATCTGCTTTTCACCAAATTTAAGAGCCCGGTTATCATTTCGAGTTCGTTTGCGTTTTTGAGTTCGCTCTCGACCGCGCTTTGCTTCGGATATTGCGGCGTAATCCTCGGCGGTATCCTCGCAGGACTCGTATACGTCGTTTTGGCAATCATAATCAAGTTTGCCGGCAGCAAGTGGGTTTCAAAACTTATGCCCCCCGTCATCATCGGACCCACCGTCGCACTCATCGGTCTTTCTCTTGCGGGAAGCGCAATGGGCGACATCACCAAAGCAAGCGGCGCAACCGTCAATGCAAGTTACAACCTCGTCGCGCTTTTCTGCGGCCTTGTGACGCTCATCACGATTTGCATTTGCTCAACTCAAAAGAAATTCAAAATGGGTCGCCTCATTCCGTTCATTCTCGGTATCGGCGCAGGATATGCGGTCGCGGCGTTCTTCTCGATTTTCGGTTATGCTTGCAATGTCGAATATCTTAAAATAGTCAACTGGCAACCCCTCGTAGACAACTTTGCCGCACTCGGCGATTCAACCGCAAGCGTCGGCGCAAAATTCCAATCCTTCCTCAACTATCCCGACTTTGCGCTCATCGAGGCTATTAAGGAACTCGTCACGGGCAACGTCAGCGAAGCAGTGCAAACAGCAACGGGCGGCGTTGCAACAACAATCACTTGGGCAGGCGTCGGCGAAGTCGTCCTCGCATTCGTACCCGTTGCGCTCGTCGTCTTTGCAGAGCACATCGCAGACCACAAGAACCTCGGCTCCATCATCGGTCGCGACCTCGTGGAAGGCGAACCCGGTCTTTGCAGAACCCTCCTCGGCGACGGTGTCGGCTCTATGGTCGGCACGGTGTTCGGCATCTGCCCCAACACGACTTACGGCGAATCCGTCGGCTGCGTTGCAATCACCAAGAACGCTTCCGTATCGACAATCTTCCTTGCAGCTTGTATGTGCATAGTGCTTTCCTTCGTAAGTCCTCTCATGGCATTGCTCCGCACAATCCCCGCTTGCGTAATGGGCGGCGTGTGCCTCACGCTCTACGGCTTCATCGCAGTCAGCGGTCTCAAAATGTTCAAAGACATCAACCTCGGCGACAACAAAAACCTCTTCACGGTTTCCACAATCCTCATCGCGGGCATCGGCGGACTCTCAATCAAGATTCCGTATGCGCTTGCAGGTGACGGCACCGTAACGAAAGCAATCACCATCACTTCAATCGCAACCGCGCTCGTACTCGGTATCATCGTACACGCAATCATCGACGCAATCGAAAAGAAACAAGGCGGCGACGGCAACGAAGAAGAAGTCGCAGACGAGCCTCAAAGCCTCATCACCGGCGCAGTTGCACCCAACGCAACATTCGAGGTCGGTGTGGACGTAGTCAAAGCGGCTGCCGAAAAGGAAAGAGAGGAAGAAGTTGTCGAAGAACTTCGCGAAGAAGAAGCGACAGAAGAAACTTCCGAATCCCCCAATCAAGAATAAGCGCATAAAAGGATAAAATCAGAAAAGAAGGCATAAATATAAATATGAAAGAATACTCAAACGTACACATTCTGGATCATCCGCTCATTCGCCACAAAGTGGCTATCATAAGAGACAAAAACACCACGACCAAACAATTCAGAGAGGTCATCGGCGAAATCGCAACGCTCATGGCATTCGAGGCGTTCAAGGACGTTCCCACTCAAACCGTAACCGTCGAAACGCCGCTCGAAACCGTCGAGCAAACCGTCGTGAAAGAAAACTCTATCGCAATCGTGCCTATCCTTCGCGCAGGGCTCGGTATGGTTGACGGAATCCTCACGCTCTTCCCTGCGGCAAAGGTCGGACACATCGGTATGTACCGCAACGAGGAAACCCTCGAACCGCAAGAATACTACTGCAAATTGCCGCAAGGCATAGAGGACAAAGTGGTTATGCTCGTAGACCCGATGCTCGCAACCGGCGGCAGCGCATGCGACGCAATCGCTCTCCTCAAAAAACGCGGCTGCAAGCACATCAAATTCCTTGCTATCATCGGCGCTCCCGAAGGTATCGAAAAAGTGCATTCCGCACATCCCGACGTTGAAGTTTATGTTTCCACTCTCGATCGTCAACTCAACGAGAACGGCTACATTTTGCCGGGGTTGGGGGATGCGGGTGATCGCATCTTCGGCACAAAATAAAGCGTAAAACAGCGAATAACTGTGTCAACGCCCTTTTGCTCATCCGTCACGTACGACTTGGTACGTTGGGCGGATTCGCAAAAGGGCGTTTCCTTGTTCTTCATCTGTTTTACGCTTTATTTTACAATAAGAAATGATTATGCGTTCTTCATCTATTTGAGCCTCTTATTTGAAATAAAGCCGCACTATTCGGCGAATAACTGCGTCAATCCTTTTGCTCATCCGTCACGTACGATTTGGTACGTTAGGCGGATTCGCAAGAGGGCGTTCCCTTGTTCTTCATCTGTTTTAAGCTTTATTTTGGAAGATAAAATACTGCAAAGCAACATCACCTCACGTACGCAAAGTACGCTCCTGTCTGTCGGGCGGGCTCGTTCTTGTTCTTCATCGATTTCCATAAAACCGAGAAAAGCGACATCGATCGAAATAAATCGATGACATATTTTATTGACTTTTGGGATGCCAAATGTTATTCTTATTACGAAAAAAGTTAGCAAACCATATTTTCCCGAAAAGGAGTGGCGCTCATGGAAGAGATTGTCATCAGAAGAGATAGGTATTTGAATCAACTCATAAGCAAG
This sequence comes from Anaeroplasmataceae bacterium, assembly GCA_963659595.1. Taxonomy (GTDB): domain Bacteria; phylum Bacillota; class Clostridia; order Christensenellales; family CAG-917; genus CAG-475. The sequence continues at coordinate 7,797 of CAVKUX010000045.1, forward strand.
AGAAAAAACGGCTTGATTAAAATCGTCACAGGGCTTAGAAGGTGCGGCAAAAGTTATTTGCTCTTCAATTTGTTTTATGATTGTTTGCGTGAACAGGGAGTTGACGATCATCATATCGTCAAACTTGCACTTGACGACGACAGAAACGAAAAATATAGAGATCCCGACAAATTGTCCGAGTTTCTGCATTCAAAAATCGCAGACGACAACACCTATTATATCTTGCTCGACGAGGTTCAATTTGCTATTTCGGACGAGGAAATGAAGGGAAAGACACCTGTCAGACTGTATGGAATTTTGAACGGACTTGCAAGATTGAAAAATGCGGATATTTATATCACGGGCAGCAATTCAAAATTTTTGTCCTCCGATATCTCGACGGAGTTTCGAGGGAGAGGCGATGAAATTCATGTAAATCCGTTGTCGTTTGCGGAGTTCTTTTCTGTGTACAAAAACGGCGATAAATATGACGCGTGGGAAGAATACACCACTTACGGCGGAATGCCGCAACTTGTGTTTTTTGAAAGCGATGAAGAAAAATCAAAATATCTGTCCGACTTGTTTAAGAAAACTTATTTGAAAGATATTGCGGAAAGGAACAACTTGCGCAGCGACATAATTTTGGACAATCTCGTGGATGTTCTTGCATCGGCGGTCGGTTCTTTGAGCAATCCGTCTAAAATTGCTGCGACTTTCAATTCAAACGGCATAAAAACCACCGACAAAACGATTTCGTCATATATAGATTTTCTCGAAGATTCTTTTATGATTAGAAAAGCAAAAAGATATGATATAAAAGGGCGCAAATATATAAATTCCCCGTTGAAGTACTATTTCAGCGACATCGGGCTTAGAAACGTCAGATTGAATTTCAGGCAGCAAGAAACTACGCATATAATGGAAAACGTGATTTACAACGAACTCGTGATGCGCGGATTCAACGTCGATGTCGGCATTGTCGAGCATTACGTCAGATTGGGCGGCGGCAAACAGAAAGTCAGGCAACTCGAAGTGGATTTTGTCTGCAATCAGGGAAACCAACGCTATTACGTCCAATCCGCTTTCTCAATCCCGACCGAAGAGAAGATGCGTCAAGAGCAGGCATCGCTTGACAAGATAGATGATTCTTTCAAGAAAATCATTGTCACGCAAGACCACGTGAAGGTATGGAGAAACGAAAAAGGCTATTTAATAATAAATATTCTCGATTTCTTACTCAATAGGGATAGCCTGAATCTGTAAGCGGGTTGGCATATACCCGATTAGTTGTTGTTTGAAAGAAACGAACGAGCGCACACATAAAATGTAAAAATTTGCGTCGAAATACTTGACAAAATGCCCGTTCGGTGCGGAGGATAGGAGTAACAAACGGCGGCGGCGCATTGGGAACGATTGCGATTTTCAAAATGCAAGCCGTCGTCAAAACAAAAAGATAAAAAGGAGCAACGGTCATGAACAACGAAATACCCTACAAAATATATTTGGCGGAAAACGAGATGCCGTCCGCTTGGTACAACGTGCGTGCGGATATGAAAAACAAGCCCTCGCCGTTGCTCAATCCGTCCACTCTCAAAAAGGCTACGATAGACGAACTTTCGCAGGTGTTTTGCACGGAACTTGCCATGCAGGAACTCGACGACGACACCGCCTATATCCCCATTCCGCAGGAAATCAGAGATTTTTACAAAATGTATCGTCCGTCGCCGCTCGTCAGGGCGTATTGCCTTGAAAAGAAATTGGACACTCCCGCGCATATATACTACAAATTCGAGGGCAACAACACGTCGGGCAGCCACAAACTCAACAGCGCAATCGCGCAGGCGTATTATGCAAAAAAGCAGGGGCTTGACGGCGTTACAACCGAAACAGGCGCAGGACAGTGGGGAACGGCACTTTCGATGGCGTGTTCGTATTTCGGCTTGAAGTGCGATGTGTTTATGGTCAAATGCTCCTACGAACAAAAGCCGTTCAGAAGGGAAGTTATGCGCACATACGGCGCAAACGTTACGCCGTCTCCGTCCATGACGACCGAAATAGGCAGAAGAATCAATGCGGAATTCCCGGGCACAAGCGGTTCGCTCGGCTGCGCCATTTCCGAAGCGGTGGAAAAGGCGACAACCACTCCAAACACGAGATATGTTTTGGGCTCGGTGCTGAATCAAGTGCTTTTGCATCAGTCTGTGATAGGCTTGGAAACGCAAACCGCACTCAAAAAATACGGCGTAAAAGCGGACATAATTATCGGTTGCGCAGGCGGCGGCTCCAATCTGGGCGGACTTATCTCGCCGTTCGTGGGCGAAATGTTGAGAGGAGAAGCCGATTACAGAATTATCGCCGTGGAGCCTGCATCGTGTCCGTCTTTGACAAGAGGCAAATTTGCCTATGATTTTTGCGATACCGGCAAGGTGTGTCCGCTTGCCAAAATGTACACGCTGGGAAGTTCCTTTATTCCGTCCGCAAACCATGCCGGCGGATTGAGATATCACGGGATGAGTTCGATTGTTTCCCAACTGTATCACGACGGCTATCTTACGGCGCGCTCGGTTGAGCAGACCAAAGTCTTTGAAGCCGCCGAAACGTTTGCGAGGGTGGAAGGAATTTTGCCTGCGCCCGAGAGCAGTCACGCAATATGCGCGGCAATAGACGAGGCTTTGATTTGCAAGCAAACGGGCGAAGCGAAAAACATAGTGTTCGGTCTTACTGGAACGGGTTATTTCGATATGGTTGCGTATGCAAAATACAACGACGGCGACATGAGCGATTATATACCGACCGACGACGACATCGCAAAAAGCCTTGCCAAACTGCCCGTTCAGCCATAAAACGCGCGTTGAATAAGAGCAAATCGCGGTGCAAGGCAAAAATCGCCCGCATTTGTTAAATATTATGTTAATTATTCATTACTAATTGCGCGCAAACGTTTGACAATTCTCTTGCATTTTGGTAAATTTAATGTCGAGCCGCTCGAAAGTGGTTTTTAAGTCAATCACAGATTGCACCTATGTCGGCGAGACTGGTTAGAGGAGGTAAAACAATGTACGCAGTAGTTGAATGCGGAGGCAAGCAATACAAGGTTGAGAAAGATATGCTCGTCAAGGTCGAGAAAATCGACGCTGAAATCGGCGATGTCATCGAACTCAAAACTCTTATGCTCGTCGACGACAACGGAAACGTCAAAGCAGGCAAAGACGCACAAGCCGTAAAGGTCAGTGCAAAAGTCAATGCACAGGACAAGTTCCCCAAAGTTTACGTTTTCCATTACAAGTCCAAAAAGAACATCAGAAAGCGTCAAGGTCATCGTCAACCGTACACCGAGTTGAAGATTGTTTCAATCGAGGGTTAAGCGATGGTCAAGGTCAAGTTCTCAACACAAGACGGAAAGTTTGTGGGTGTTGAATGCAACGGGCATTGCGAGTATGCCGAAGAGGGCGCGGACATAGTTTGCGCGGCATTGAGTTCGGTTGTACAAACGGCGGTGCTTGGCATTATGCACATAGTTGGCGTGAACATAGCGTATGAAACCGACGCAAAAGACGGTTACCTGTACGCGATGTTGCCAAAATCCATGACTGCCGCTCAAGCGCACGACGCGGACGTGATTTTGAGAACGGCTTATTTAGGGGCGTCCGACCTCTATGAAAACTTTTCGGACTTTATAACATTGGAGGTAGAATGATTATGTTTATGAATATACAATTGTTCGCTCATAAGAAAGGAACGGGTTCTTCGCACAACGGTCGTGATAGCGAATCCAAACGTCTGGGACCCAAGCGCGCCGACGGTCAATTCGTTCTCGCAGGCAACATTCTTGTTCGCCAAAGAGGCACGAAGTATCATCCGGGCAACAACGTTTCAATCGGCAAAGACGATACGTTGTTTGCACTTATCGACGGCGTTGTGAAATTTGAGCGTGTTGGAAAAGACAGAAAACAAGTTTCCGTTTACGCACAAGAGCAATAACAGTCAAAACCGAACCGCCCGAATTCAGGGCGGTTTTTCTATATTTTGTACGCGCACACGCATGCGCGCACGAAAACGCGCACAGTATATTGAATGCAATATCTTGCGCGCACGGCATTATACCAAGCTATGAATAAAATCGAATTTACAATTCCCAAAACGCCGACTTTCGACGTCGGACAAACTCTCGATTGCGGACAGGTTTTTCGTTTCGTGCAAGATGGCGATACGTTCAGAGTGTGCGCCAAAAACCATATGGCGCGCATAATCGACGCGGGCGACGAGTACGTCGTGAAGTGCGACGACAAGGATTTTTTTGAAAATTATTTCGATTTCGACACCGACTATGCGGCGATACAGGCAAAAGTTGCAGACAACGGCTTCGTGTCCGACGCAATCGAGTACGGCAAAGGGATTCACATTTTGCGCCAAGACCCGATTGAAGCGATTTTTTCCTTTATCGTGTCGCAAAACAACCATATTCCGAGAATTAAGGGCATAATCGAGCGCATATGCGACTCTTTGGGCGAGGATATGGGCGAATATCACGCTTTTCCGAGCGTAGAAAAACTTGCGAGCGCAGGAGTTGATTTTTATGCGAAAATAGGCGCAGGGTATAGGGCTGAATATCTCGACAGAGTTGCCAAAACCATGCTGGACGAAAACATCGACGAGTGGAAAAAACTCCCGACTCCCGAACTTCGCGCAAAACTTTTGTCCTTGCACGGCGTAGGCAGAAAGGTTGCCGATTGCGCATTGCTGTTCGGTTTTTCCAGATTCGATGTTTTCCCCGTAGACACTTGGATAAAGAAGGCGTTCGAGAGCGAATATGAGGGCGTTACGCCCGAAAAAATGTCCGATTTGCTTGTGAAAAGGTATGGCGAAAACGCCGGTTTTGTCCAACAATGGACGTTTTATTTCAAAAGAGCAAAAAAAGTATAGACAAAATGTATTTTTTGTTATAAAATGAGTTTATCAATATAAAAAGAGTATTACAAGTCCGCTTTTTGCGACTTGAAAGAGGAGAAGAAGATTATGGCAGCAAGCAAAAAATATGTAGTTCTTGCAGACATCGAAAGCGTCAGAGTTCCGTTCAGCGTGTTTGAATCCGCTCTTGAAGAACTTTCCCGTATCGGCGAAATCGCAGCGTGCAAATTTTACGGCTACTCGGCAAAGCGCACCAAAGACTACGGCGAATTCATCCAAGAAAACAGTTATGACGCACTTTCTGCACTTCCCAAAAAGAGAAAAGGCAAACTCGACCTCCGTCAAGTCATCGACGCGGCAAGACTTGCTCAATTCCCCAACATCGACGGTTTCTTCCTTATCTACGGAAACGGCGACATCACTCCGCTCATCGCTTATTTGAAAGCATACGGCAAAGACGTCGTTGCAGGCGTTGTCGAACCCGACAAGAACTCCGTCCTTTGCAACAAGGTCATTATGCTCGACGCAAAAGCGACCACGCAAACCGTGCTCAATGCAGGCTACAAGAAGGTCAATGCGGCACCCGTCGTAAAGAGAGCGGCACAACCCAAAGCGGCACCCGTTCAATACGCACCCGCACCGCAACCTGCACCTCAACCCGTTTATCAACAACCCGTGCAACCCGTATATCAACAACCCGTTGCGCCTCAACCTGCACCTGCAGCACCCGCACAAACTCAACAACAAAGCGAAGAAGCGGCTCAAATGGCATTGCTTCTCGAGCAATTCAACAAAATCATCGCAAGCGACAACTGAGTTTGAATTGTCAAAAGACCAATCAAAAATCCCGCATTTTGCGGGATTTTTTGGATTTTCAAAGCATAAAATGTTTGCGTTGACGGAACGCGCCGGTATTTCTCCCACCACTCAGTTAGGGGCAATTCTCTACAATGGTAATCATCATTCGCGGGGGAGACAAGACGCGATTGACTTCGTAACAATCGCTCTTCTGTCGCTACGCTCCTTACGGCACTCACATAGAAAAGTATCGTTCACTCGTTATGCCACTCGTTCGCGGACGAAATAATTCCAGCCCGTCCGCTCGCTTGTACTATACGTCAAGCTCGGCGCTCATAGGCTCGCCGCCTTGCGGCTCGTGTTCCGTCTGCGAATTAGCAC
>CAVKUX010000046.1:0-13862 GCA_963659595.1 Anaeroplasmataceae bacterium
CAGATATATTCACCGGCGGGAACGTTTGCTTTGAAGCAATCTCCCGTCGTTTGTTTTTCTCCTTTTACAATCGCATTTTTACAACCCGATTTTATCGTTACGTTTGCATTTACAACGATTGAGTTGTTTACAATGAAATATGCCTTTTCACCGCTTTGCTGCTCGAACACACCGACGAGCAATTGAGAATCCGTTTCGATTTGCGGTTTCTCGCCTTCGTAAAGGGCAAAATTCGGCAACTCACCAACGAATATGCAATCTCCGTCGGGAAGCACGTCAACGTCAACAGATTTGTCGATACCGCCGTTAAACTTTCCAACGCTATATACACCCAAGAATTTGGAATCGAGCAGAATCGGCGCACATTTTTGCAAGTCTGCAATCAAATCTTTTGCCATATCGGCATAAATCGTAGGATTGCAATTAACGTCGAGCAAACCGCAATAACCGTTCTTTGACGCGTCGCAACCGGGATCGTACAAAAAGTCATTCGGGAAACAACCGGGAAAAAACACGATGCCTTCGTGTCCGTATGCAATCGCAACATTCATTTGCAATGCCATTTCCGCTCTATTAACTTTTCTTACAGAACCGTCCCAAGCACCCGCTTGCATATAGGTGAACGTCTTTACGTTGTATTTCTTCTTGTACTCTGCAAACAATGCGTTAAGTTCGTACAGTCCTCTGTGTATCGAAGTCGGCACTGACGGCCAAAGCGTGAGATACGGATACATATCCGTTGCCAAATATTCGGGATTGACAACTTTCAAATACTCGTCAATGAGAAAACGATAACGATTGAATCTGTTTTTGGACTCACATTTCAAATCGCCGTCCAACTCTTTATAATCAACCGCAGTTTTGCCACCGAAAAGCATCGAATCGTCGATGCAATAGTTAAGGCAATTGTAATGGAACTCATAGTTCGGGAAGTTCTTATCGAAGGCGCGTTTTGCTGCCGCCATTCCTTCAAAACTTCCGATAGGGCTTTCGTCGCCGAAGAAAACACCGCCAAACGAAGAATACTTTGCACATTCTTTCGTCTTTTCGATGAATTCTTTTTCAAGTTCTGCTTTTTCGTCTGCCGACAATAATCTGTAAGACGTGCCTTTGTATACGTCTGAACCCGAAACCGCCAAATATTTTTGGAACAACGCAAGTCTTGGGTAATAAGTTATCCCTGCATGTTCACTACAAACAAGCGCTTCTTTCAAATACTCTTCCCCATACGAGTCTTCGTAATGACCGAAAACGTTGTTTATACCGATTTCTTTAAGCATTTTGTACGCACGGTCTGTTATTCTGTCGGGATACTCGCCTTTTGGCGGGTATGGCGGACAATATATACTTGTGAAAAATAATTTATCGTTTTTCATATAGAATTACAGATTGTATTGTTGTTTCAATGAACCGATTGTAAGCGATGCGTTTTCTCCATACTTGTTTACGCCGTATTTTTCGGCAAGCGCAATCCATTCTGCAGCCAATCCCGATATACTTTCTTGTGTCAAACCTGCATATCTGCTCGCATTGTAAAGCCTCATCCACATCGGCATCAAAGATGCTTCTTCAAGGTGTGCAACGAGCGTTTGCTTTTCCGCGTCGGACAAAGAGTCGTTTGCATTCGTTGCGTCTATTGATGCGTCGAACAAGTCAATCATTCTGTTCATAAAGGCAAGCGGCCAATACTCTGTTTTGTAGAAATCTTCTCTCGTTGTACGTAAAGACGCATTCGTTGAAGAAATATACGAGTATCTTGCATCCATTTCCGTGAAGTATTTTACCATATTATCATAAGCGGCTTCACCGAAGTAATAACGCAAGAATTCGTTGCGCAAATCGTTCACGTTGGCATCGGGATTCCAACAAAGTTTCGAGAATACGTAGGAGTCCATCCATTGTTGGAACACTCCGCCTTCGATAAACACGGATTGGGCAAATTCATACTCCGCACCGCTGTTTTTCATTTCTTTTATCAAATCCGAGAACGTTTGCATTGTCGGATAGTACCAGAACCAGTTTCCGAAAATGCAGTGATATGTCCAAGCCATAAGGTTGTCCGTTACTTTCGTCCAATCAGAATAAACTCCACGAACGTCGTCGTTTTGTCTTTCATCATCAAGCGAATAGTAGTAAATACCTTTTATAGGCGCATATTTGATGTACACATCATCGCGCGGAACGACCGTAGAATCAAGAATATTCTTGGTTGCGTCAACAGGTGCGATTTCGTCATAATCGTAAGCGAATATCGTGAACTTGATATCTCTGTTGATGCCTTCTGCGCTCATCCATTTTTTGATTTCACTTGCAACACAGTTTGCAAAACGAATCATCAGTCCGCTTGCGGAATATTTACTTCTTGCTTCGACACATTGATTGCAAGGGCATCCGTATGGTCTGTCCGCTTGTCCAAGCATATAAAACTCTGCGTCAGGATTTGCCAAGATATACTTTTTAAGAGATTCAACGACCAATTTTACCGTCGAAATCTCTTTTGAAGTGTCGAGAGTGCCGTCTGCTGCAACACCTTCGGTGTAGCACATATCAAGCACTTCGTATGTTCCGTCTATATAATAGTATGACGTGCTATTGCTATCTTCACCGCCCGTATGTGCAAAACATTGAACATACTCCGCTTTGAGTTCCTGTTTGCCGGTTTCTCCGTTGAAAAGTTTACCCGAATAGTAATCGGAAGTCTTAACAATTGAAGGAAGCGTGTGAGCGGGATCTCCACCACCATACGAACACCACTTAGTAGTTCCACCCATACTATCGGGCATAATGCAGTAGTCAGTGTTATAACGCATATGCGCAACGTATTCGGTATTACCGCTAAATACTGCCGTATTCAAGAAGGCGCGTTGTGCAAACGCAGGCTTATAAGTCGTGTCGTATTCATAAAGAATAACACTATCTTTCTTCGGAACGTAAGTATAATCGTCCGTCAAGAACTTAACGCCGAGCGTATCTTCTATAAACTCAAATGCTCCGTACATAATTCCACGGTCATTATAAGAGTTGATAAAAACATTTTTACCATAGGTAAAGATGTTGAAACCATCCGTATTGAGTGCTTCTTTACTCAAATCGACGTTTCCGTGCGCTCTTACGGCGGATGCGTAAAGTCCTGTATAACCGATAGAAATGTATGTGCTTTCATCAGACAATACAAGTCCCGAATCGGTCACGTAATTCATCTCTTGACCTGTTACTTTTCCGTAATAATAGCAAATCTGTTCTGCAGCATATTGTTGCGTTGCAGTATAGTTTGCGGGCAACACCACGGTATACTCCGATTCGGTTGTCAGCATATCGCAAATTTGCTTACGCACATACGGTTCTTCGTCTTTATTGCACGCCGCAAGCGTTGCAAGAAGGGATATTGAGAAACACACTACCAATACGAGTGCTATGATTTTCTTATTTCTATTCATCTTCTTCCCTCCTTGACTTCAAACTCATATTTTTGGATCGTTGCATTTCCGTCGCCGTCCATTGCGTAATACACGATCGTGTATTTACCTGCGGCAAGCGACAAATGTTGACCTTGTGACACCACAACGGTCTTCAAATCGCTGTATTCGAGCCAAATGACCAATCCGACCACGTCGTTATTGTTGTCGGTTGCAGTTGCGCCGATAACGGTTACTCCGTCTTTTTGTTTGTAGGAGTCGCTGTAACTTCCGTTCAACGAAATGGTAGGCGCAACGTCGTCTTGAACAACAAACGTATATCTTACTCTTTCCGTATTGTATTTCGAGTCGGAAACGGTATAAACGAGCGAGTAAGTTCCGTACTTCGTAATTGTCAAGTCATATTCCATCGGAAGCATATTATTCACGACTGCCGTTCCTTCGGAATCGTATATAGACATTCTTATTTCCGCAAAGTTGTCTAATACGTCGTAAGCATAAGCATACGGAATATGAATAGTATCGCCGACCTTTACAACCATTGAACTTAATTCGTCTTCCATCGCAATAGCAGGAGCAATTACTTCTCCGTTTTCAAGGTGAATCGTAGTAAAGCGTTGATTGGATACGGTATCCAACACAAAGACGTCACCCGTATTTCCGCCCAAAACTTGGAAAGATATTTTTGCGCAGGCTTTCTCGAAGCCGTCGTATGCAAGTTTGTTCGACCAAGTGTCAAGACTTGCAATCTTCACCATCTCGCCGTTGTACAAATTGCCTTTTGCTCCGTCAATAACGAAAGCATAATTATAATATCTCTTACCGTACAATCCGCTTGCGTCTGCTTGGTTGTACAAATCGGTTTTTACGGATACTTGATACGGAGTTTCGACACCGTTTAGCCAAAGAACCGGTTTAGAGCCGAGATTTTTAAGTTCGATGACAATCTCGTTCCCGTTCAAAGCACGTACGACCGTTTTAACGCTAGTAAATCTTGCGTCAGCAAATACGCTGAAAGATATGTTAAGGTTGGACGTAGACACAACGTAGGGCATTTCAAACGATACGTCGTTTCCGTTTACAACGAATCCCGTACCAATATCGTTTGCCGTTATATTGTCAATACCCGTGATACTTCCAAATTGTTTGTCAATGCCGTTATCCGAGCCTGTTCCGATTTCTTGGGGAACGCATTTTATCGAAATCGTTTTGACCGTTACTCCGTCAATCGTATAGTTGAGCGTCGTATCGGAAGTGATTTCAAGTACGTCACCAACAGATACGGTTCTCGTTCTACCGCGCTTTATAACGACGTCAATATTGTTTTGAGAAATATCATCCTTAGAATAATCGATTGCGATATATCCCGGAACGATAAACTCTGAACCACTGACCAACGTAACTTTCTCGAACGAGTCGATAAGTTCAAATTTCGTTACGTTATTGTTTATTGCGATATCGTAACTAAAAGACTTTTTATAGTTCATATCGTCGCGAACGATAACGCTGAGTTTTACGATACTACCCTTCTTGGTAAATGAAATCGCTTGTCCGGGTTCAACTGTCGTTTCAACGCCGTCAATGATTATCGCATATTCCGCTCTCAAAGAGCCGATACCGCCTTCGTATGAGATTTCGGGAATCTCGAATACACCCATTAAATCTGCGGTCAAATTAACGGAAGCAGATTCAACTATATCGTTCGGATTATCTTTAACGATAAACGTTCCGCCAACGCTCTTTTCGTATCCGTACAGATTGTTTGCTTTATACGTGATTCTGTATTGTCCTGCCGTCGTCGGAGTAAAACCGTCTACGAATTGCTCTGTTACGTCAACGTAATCAGCGCCATTCAACATTTCAAGTTTTACATCGATATCGCTTTGATTTGCAAAAGCGGGAAGGGGATATTTATATCCGACGATACCGTCAAGCATATTTTCAAAATCATAACCGCCCGCGAGAAGACAACCATTGTCTTTGCTGTAATACTCTTCCGTAACATCCGCAAAAGTATCGTTACCGATTTTTGTTATAACGACGTTGCCCGCAGAACCAGCACTTTCAACGGAAACGTACACTTCACCGGTTTTGAATCCTTTGAAATCTTCGAAATTATCTGTCGGATCGTCCAAATCCAACACCAAATAATCTTTCGTATTGCTGTCTATCACGGTGTAAATACTATTCGTAGCATTATCAAATCTGAACTGCAACGGATACGCCGAATTCTTTGGACAATGTTGTGCGAAAAATTGTTGACCGAATGCAATCGTAGTATTTGCAATCGCCGCGTAGTTTGAGTTTGCGGCATATATACCGTTAAAACCGACCTGAATAAATGCGCACGAAAGTGTTGGATTTCCTACATATTCTTCCGATGTTCTATTGTTTGAATTTATAACGTAATTAATCGTAATGGAATTGGAAGAATCGTAAGCATCCGTCAATCTAACGGTAACGGCAGTAACTTCAAACCAATTCGTCCCGACGTTCGGGACCAACTCGACAAGGTTGCCCGATACCGTGTTCAAATTGACAACGTTTTTATATTTGATTACGCTTCCTGAAGAAAGTAAAGTAAACTGACTTCCTACCGTGTAATCGGAATCGATGTTATCAACATCTTCTGCCGACACTCTTACTCCGTTGCCGAGCATACTAGATGAAGTGCGAGAGAACAGATATTCCGAGTCATAACCGCCAACCGTAACGTTTACGTTTTTAGTCACTAATTCGTCACCTATTTGAGATGACAATTCGACTTGATAAACGCCTGCGGTTTCCGCGATAAAATCTTTTTTTGTCGTAACGACAGAGTTATCTGGTTTCGTTATTTTTGCAGTAACAGGAAATTTATAGTTATTGCACGAACCGTAACAAGACGAAATCTTGAAAGACGAAAAAATTGCCGCATTTTCGTTCAATGCGTCGGAAACGATGCTTCTCGGTCCGTCAAGCGAAATGGTGGGCAATTCAAAATTGTCCCCGCCATCCGAATTCTTATTTTTCAAAGAAAGCGGAACGGCGATTGATACGGAAATAATCGCCGCCGCAAGAATGACGGAAACTATAATAATGATATTTCTTTTTTTTACGCTCATAATTTTATCCTTTTAGTCCGCCAACGGTAAACTTGGACAGAATGAGTTTTTGCGATGCGAGATACATAATTACAGTCGGTATTATAACCAACGTGAAACCTGCCATAATCTCGGTTATACTCGATTTGTACAACGCTCTCGAAACACCTTGGAAAAGGTACAATCCGTAAGCGAGGTTAGGCGTAGAAGGCAACCAAAGCATAAACGTCATATAATCGTTCCACGCCCCGAGTAAATTGAGGACGAAGATAACGGTCGTAGTCGGCAAAATCATAGGAAGATACATTCTGAAAAATGCCGAGTAGTGTCCGCCGCCGTCCACGAATACCGCTTCTGCATAGTCCCACGGAAGTTGCTTAAATGCTCCGTGCAAAAGCAAGAAGTACAATCCGGAAAATGCAGTGCAAGGTGATGTCAATATTGTAAGGACAATATTGTCGTATGTTCCGAGAGCCTTTCTCATAACCATTGCCGAAGGAAGATTGCCGACAATAGGAATAATCATAATTACAATACCCAACGAGTACAAGAAATTCCTTCCCGGAAATTTGTATTTAGCAATAACGTACGCCATGCAAGTCGTGAGAAGAACACTCATCAAGGATACGCCTACCGAATACAAAATGCTAAATCCTGCCATATCCCAAAGGGTGTACGTCGTTTGATAGTCGATTGTTATTTGTAATTTTTCAAAAACCGACTTATAGTTGTCGAAATTGAAAGATTTCGGAAAAGCAAACGCACTGGTTGCATATTCGAGCGGATCTTTCAAAGATGTTAAGAACATCCAAATCGGCAGTATCAAAAGAGAAACACAATACACCACGAGTATAACCCAAAGTATTGCTCTGATGGTTTTATCGATTCCCTTCCCTGCCAATTCGCCTGCGATATGATTTCTCTTCAATTTGAGAGCAGCAATGTTTTGCTCGACAACAGAGATGTCTTCCGCATTCTCTTCGGGAGATTGCGATAGTTCCGCAAGAATGCCGTTTTGACGTTCCAGTTCGTTTTTAACTTCTTTTCTTGTTGCTCCGCCGTAAACGGAAACACGAAGTGAATAATCTTCTTTATTCATATTATGCCTCCGTAGTAGGCCCGAATTTTTCGAGCAAGAAACGCAACAATATCGTAAGTGGCGCAACAATCAAGGTCATTATCAAACCGCCTGCAGCCAAGACCGGATAACTAATTTCGTTTCCGTTCAAAACTAACTGCGCATAATAGTAGCCCATATTTGAAACATACTCAGGCGCGCTTGTATTGTAGAATCCGAGTATTGAGCCTGCGTCCGTAAATATACCTGCAAGTCCCGTTACAAGGAACGTTGACAGCGTCGGGAATATCAACGGCAATACTATGTATCTCAAATCTTGGAACATATTCGTTACGCCGTCGAGTTTCGCGCTCTCTACGATTTCAGGACTGATTTCTTTCATTGCGTTCGGATAAACAATCAGGTTAGTACCGAACGAGAGCCATATACCGTAGAAAATAGTCGTTCCGAATGCGTACTTTTCGGTGTACAGCAAGTCAAGTCCGACTCCGTCAGCATCGACCAATATTCCCATTTTTTCAAACAGAATACGCAATGGTGCGCCATCACCCGATACAAAGTTGACGAACAACATACAAATGACGAAGCCTGAGATTATTTGCGGCAACATTACTATTGCTCTTATCGTTCTGTGCATAAAGCATTTCTTGTACAGTAGATAAGAGAAGAAAATGTAAAGCGGCATACAGATAACCAAGTTTATAGCGTACATTTTCAACGAATTCAATAGACTTATCGAAACAGTGCTTCCGCTATCCATCAGGCTATTCCAGAACGTCGTAAAGTTTTTGAATCCGACGAAAACCTGAGTTCCGTCAAGTTTCGTTTCGCAGAACGCCATAATAATACTGTTAACGTTCACCGCCACGTAGAAGATGATAAACAGTATTAACGGGTATGCAATAAAACTCAAGACGAAGATGCCCTGCGTTTTATGCCGAGCCATCTTCTTTTTCTTGGGTATTACAAAACTTTCCGCTTGTTGTACGTTTTCCATAGTTTTACACCAAACTGTTCTTTATACCACTAAGGAATCCTTCCCAAGTGTTTTTCGAGTAGTTATTTTGTATCTTGGATACAATTGCTTCAACGCTTTGTCCGTTTCTCAACGCATCCACCACGGACGCTGTCGTTCCGACAGGGAGAATACCATCATAGAATCCGTTTGCAGCATAAGCGAACGGAGTTGTAAGTCTATCGGTTGCATAAGTCAAAACTTTAACGTTTGCGGTATCTTGATAGATTTGATAACTCGTTCTTTGGAACGGAGTCATATTTGCAAGTTGAGCATCGGTAAGAGAATACTTATAACCTCTGATCAAACCTGTGTTTGCGGTTGTTTCGGAAAGAGCCTTATCTGTCAAGGTGTAAGCAAGAAAATCCTTGATAGCGGCAAGTTTTTCGGGATATTGTTGTTTTCTGACAACGATAGCACCGGTTTCGGGCGCGGCAAACACACTGCCGTTTCCGTTTCCGTCAATCCCCTTTTGTCCGTCTATATTCGGCATAAGAAGGAATCTGTAATCAACTTGTCCATAGCCTTTACCCGCTTGTTGTTTTCCTGCGGATTTGAGAGATTCCGCCGCTTCAAATTCAAACCAGTTGCCTTCGACAATCATTGCGTTGTACTTTGAGTTGCCAAGTCCGCCGTTGATGAACTTATCTTGTGCGTCGGTGACGTAGTTGCCACGCGTGCAATACTTGCTGGAAGGTCCGAAATAATCGTTTGTGAACTTCACTGCATCCGCAATTCCGTTCATTGAATATGCAAGATAACCGTTATTCCAATCTATAGCAGCACTTGTGCCGTCCGCAAGAGCAATTTCTTTTCCGTTGCTGTTGAAAGTGGAAAGCGCACTATATGCGTCCATACCTGCATATTGCACCAAGTAGGAAAGAGTCAAAGAACTTGCATACTCTTGCATCGAAGAATAAATAAATCCCTTTCCGTCCGCAGCAACGATTTTGTTAAGAAGCGTCACAAATTCAGCCATAGTTTGCGGCTGACCGTCATCATACGTTCCGTATTTGCCGTCTTTGCCCGCAGTAAGAATATAATCGCCTTGTGAATAATTGGTCGTTCCCGTCGATGAAACGAACACAAGTCGCTTGCCCGATACTTGATATGCAATTCCTTGCGCATCGAGTTGTGCCTTTACTTCTGCGTTATTCTCTGCAAAATTAACGTAGTTCTTCTCTACCCACAAATCGTGGTCATAAACCATTCCGACCATCGTTACGGAATAAGGCAACATATAACAGCCCGACGTCGTGAAAGAATCGGTTGTGGCATCGTAAGAAAGTTTTCCTGCGACCTTTTGCCAAGTTTCAAAATCTACGATTTTATCTTGAATAGTAACACCGTTGTTATCGGGTGAAACGGCAAGCAAATCGGTCAAATCTTCAAAATAACCTTTATAAAAGCCTGACGAATAAGACGGTTCTGCACCGAAATAAATATCCGTATTGGTATTGTTGGATGCGATTTGGTCAAGTTGTGTTCCTGAAAGCGCAGTCGAGTTCTCTTTTACGACAATTTTATAAGTGCCGTTTTTCGCAGACCACTCATCCGCCAAATCTTTTATCCATTGATAACCGAAACCGCTTCCCGAAAACGGCTCGATGACGATCGTGTATTGAGTATCCATTGTTTTGTGGCAAGCCGCGAGCGTCACGCAAGCAATCGCACAAAGCGCTACAATTGCCACCAATGCAAACCATTTTTTCCAGTTCTTCATATTTACACCCTTGTTCATTTATTGTCATAAATGCCAAACAAAATATATGGCATTATTCCACAATACTAATTTTATCATAAGACAACATTTGCGTAAATAACAAATCGTGCTAAAATATTAACAAATAGTGCAAAAACCAAAAACTGCCAAAAAACAAGCAAAATTCTAAACAAATGAATTATTTTTTCTTTATTTTAGCGTTTTTTTGTGTTCTATTGATGTTTTTATCAAATAATTGCGGGTAATTTTCCTTATTTATGTACTTATCAAACAAACTATCGGCATATAGAACAATACCGAGCAATCCGAATCCGAGTATCAACGAAAACAAGACAGCCGCGACTATATCGACAATCATATTGTTTACGAAAAGCAACAAAACAGGACATACTGCACAAATCATTATGCCGAGCATCGGGAAAAAGCCTTTGAACGTAAAGGCAAAACTGTTCTTGAGAAGTTTGAGTATCGACAGTTGATATACCGCGTTTTGGCAAATCGAAAACATCGTCATAACTGCAATCAATACAAATTGAACTGTCGTTATACCGTACATCAAAACAGACACGGTAGTATCCAACGTACTGAGCGGAACAAATCTTATCGCATATTCAACAAGCCAATAGGAGAGTCCGAGTATTACGCCAAAGAAAAAGTCTTTAAGCCAATCGCGTTTAAGAGCGACGAAAAAGTCAGAGATAAAGACTATTTCACCCCACGCGCATTTTTGTATTACGGACACTCCCCCGCTTATTCCGATTGCACAGATACCGAAAAACAGTACGTTTACGGCATTTTTTGTATTTGACAATGCAAGCATTTGCACAGCCACTTCATAAGCGTTCGTTTCCGTTGCGGTATCCGCCAACAAACGTAATTCTTCGAGCATAATCGTATTCCAAATGAAATACGGCAAGAAAAAGAGCGCAGTCAACAATCCCGCCTTCATCAAGAAGCCGAATCTGTGCTTAAACAGGTCGCCAAAAAGTTGCCACCTATTGTGTGGCAAATTTTGTTCGGTGAAATCGGTTTTCGCTGAAATTGCTCTTTTCATTTTCTACCCAAAAGATAAATATAAGTGCTTAAAGCCTTATCGTTCTCGGCTTTCGATTCGGAAGATAATCTTCCTACGTTTTTCGATTGTTTAGACAATACCATACAATAGTTTCTATCGGGATTTATCCACGAACTGAATGATAGACTATTGTTGTATTCGTCATCATCTTTGACATATACTTTGATTCCGTAAGTTTTGTTTTCGGATTCAAAGAATGCGACTTTATCGTTTGCCGACTTGCAAGCGTTTATAAACTCATCGTCAAAAACGACACACTGCGCAAGCATTGCTTCCGTCAACGCTTCTTCGGGTATAATCAAAATATCCGAATTACCAAAGCCTTGCGTTTCAAGTGCAAACTCAAAGTTTTTATTTTCAAAAGATGCCTGATAGAAGAAATAATCGTATATTCCCTGTTTTGAGAACTCGTCTTCCAACTCTTTTTCAACGTCGAAGTTTACAATCTCTGCCGACGTGAAAATCTGTATTTTCTCCGTGTCCTTCAACCTATCGGTCATATAAAACGCGTAATACCACACAAGGCAAACTACAACTATCAACGCAACGTATTTCCACCAGTCGTATGCCAATCTCGTTTTTACATAGGTTTTTGCATCGTAGACTTTACTCATCGATTGCCTCCACCGACAAAAGAATGTCGTCTACGTGTGTAACGGAAACTCTCTGCCCTTCTGTCAAATCGAGATTATGCGGAACAAGCACGCAAAACGTAACGACGTTGTTTTCGTCGTCCGTAAAATTGCTCTTTGTAAATCTCAAATGATCTCGCGTTACAATCGAAGTTTCGCTTCCGATATATGTAAGTTTTGTAGTCAAAGAAGCCGTTGCCGCTTTTTTAACTATAAAACCATATTGTTTCAAATATCCAAGTCTACCCAACACAAGCCCCAAAGTCACACAAACGGTAGCCGCCGCTATAATGCAAACAATCGGCAAGATTATAATCGTATTGCTTCTTGAATGAACCAAAAACAAAATAAGGCATACCAAAAAACCTGCGACAGCACAAATCGCAGCACCTATCTCGCTTTTCTTCTGCAAGTCTTTTATTTGGTTTTCATCGTATTCAAATACTTTCATTTGTGTATATTTGATTTTTTCTTTGGAATGTTTTATACTGTATTTTGAGGTGCGAAGTGAACAAAATATCAGTAGTAAAACTTCAAAAGAGTTACACAGACCGCAAAAAACATTCCATAGTAGTATTGCACGATTTCTCGCTTGATGTCAATAGCGGAGAGTTTTTGGTTGTAATGGGAGAGTCAGGTTGCGGCAAGTCCACCCTATTGCGCGTATTGGCAGGTCTTGAACCGTATGATTTCGGCGAAATATACTTTGACGGACTTGATGCATCTATTCTAACACAGAAACAGAAAAATATGTCCTATATTACGCAAAATTTTGCGCTCTACCCTCACAAAACCGTTTATGAGAATATTGCTGAACCGCTTTTCACGCTTCGAGTACCAAGAGAAGAACGCAAAGATCGCATAATCAAAATTGCAGAATTGCTTCATCTCGAACAGTTGCTTGCAAGAAAACCGAGAGAACTTTCAGGCGGACAACAACAACGAGTTGCAATCGCAAGAAGTCTTGTCAAAGAACCTGCCGTGTGCTTGTTTGACGAACCTTTGTCTGCGCTCGATCCCGTTTTCCACGATGAGTTGATTACGACAATCAAATCTCTTCATATAAAAACGTCTGCAACGTTCATTTATTCTACACACAATCAAATTGAAGCAATGCGACTCGGCGACAGAATCGCTTTGATACACAATAGGAAAGTCGAACAAATCGGAACACCGCAAGAGTTTATTCAACACCCCAACTCTCTTTATTGTGCAAAGTTCCTGAACTCCGTTTTCATTTTCTTTGCCGAAGCAAAATGCTCGAAGAAAACGCTTGAAGAAGTCAACGGCAACTTCAAATGCGACATCCCGTCATCCGTCAACGCTTCAAAACTAAAAGACCACACGGTGACTATCGCATTAAGGGCGGACGATTTTTCAATAGACAGTCAAGGCGATATCGAATCCAATGTTCTCAATGCAACCGACAACAGCGTTACCGTCGAATATATGGATCAAGTCTTCACTCTTCCCCTTGACGAAGAAGAAGTTTACAACACAGGAGATACCATTCATCTATCCATAAAGCCCGATAACATCTGCATCTTTGACGACGGACTGAATGTCTTAAATTGAACACAATCCATTCAATTAGATATTGTAAAACAATAGATTTTCCAATAAAAAAAGAAAGGTTAGGCATCAATTTCGATGCCTAACTTTATTTGTATATAATATAGTTTTATATCTTATTCCTTTTATATCTCACAATATTTTTCTTTCATCAAGATGCAATGATTTCAACCACGCATCCTTTTCCGTTTTTATCCGTGTATAGTACTCAATGTTAGATTGACAACGTTCCATCAATCTATTGTAATGAACAAGTTTTTTGCGTATT
>CAVKUX010000047.1:0-13743 GCA_963659595.1 Anaeroplasmataceae bacterium
TATCACAATTATTACATTTTGCAATACATATTAATTACAAATTATCATATATACAACTTTGCTATTTATCATTCAAAATGTAATTATCACTGGACATGGAGAAAACTAATGAAAAAATTTCATATTCCGATCACCCCGTCGTCATCCACAAAAAGCGTGCGCTTCCCGGATGATGTCATCAAGGAAGTGGAAGATGCCATCAAAGACACCGACTGTTCGTTCAGCGCATTCGTGGTTGAAGCCGTCCGTGTTGCGCTTGAAAATTTGAAGGATGATTCCGAATAACAAACACTTATTTTGGCAATATGCAAAAGTCCCGACTTCGATGTGAAGTCGGGACTTGTTTTTTTGAAGACTGCACGATGATATCCAAACTCCGTTTGGGTTAAGGATGATTCAATTTATCCGCTTGTCATTGCGAGACACAAAGTGTCGTGGCAATCAAGGCGACAGCCGCATTACGCTACGCTGGATTCCTACGTCGCAACGATGTTGCTCCTCTGAATGACGAATGGGTGGGACACCCACACCCGATTCCAAATCTTCCTTAACTGCGGCAAAGCCGCAATATCACTTGCGCATTGCGCAAATTTCACGCACGCTTTGCGTGCATTTCACTGCACGAAGTGCAATATCGTTGTGCCAAGGCATTCTGCCGAAGGCACTATATCAGGTCGTCCTTGTCGACGACGGATTTGTTGCGTTTTTCGTCGTGACCTATGACGATATGCTTGTCGCCGTTTTCGTCGATATACTCCTTTTTGATAAGCACTTTGCCGTCTTTGTCTGCTTCTTTTTTGAGGATTGCAAGTTCGTATTCGCTCTTGCTGGAATATTTTTCGAGTTCGGCGGTGCGCTTCCTCTCGTTGCGTTTGGAGCGCGAAAAGTACAGCGTCACGGCGATTGCGATGGCAAGCACAACGAAACCGTAAAGGAACACGTCGGCGTATTGTCTTGGCAAAAAGTAGGCTATCGTCGTAAGGATAAGTCCCGCAACGATATTTCCGAAAAACACCGCCAGCGACGCTTTCCACACCGGGAAATCAAGGAAACTTCCTATGCAAGAGCCCGTCCACGCCCCCGTCATAGGCAGAGGAATTGCGACAAACACAAACAATCCCAAAAACTTTTTCGTATCTTTGGACAGCGGTTTGCGCTTGCGCTTTGCCTCCCTTTCCTCGCTTTTTTCCTCGTCATACGCGCTTTCCGCCCTGTCGGCGAGATTTGCTTCCATACGCTTCCCTATTTTTGAAAACCATTTGGAACGGCGAAGTTTTTTGAGGAAGGGTCTTGTGATCAGAATGAGCGGAAGGATAACCGTCGTCGAGCCCGCTATGCAGCAAAGCATACCCAGCATCATTTCGCCGATCGTGTCGAACATATAGGGCATAAACAAAATAGCCCCGCGCAACTCCACGATGGGGATTATCGATATGACGTACAACGTCAGATAGGGATTGCCTATGGCGTTGCTTATCTGGGTTATCAGTTCCTGAATCATTGCCTTTGACCTCTACAAAAAGTATAGTTTACGCCCGCCGATTCTGTCAAGGCGATTTTGGCTCGTTACGCTTGCAAAATCCGATATGATTATATATAATTTTGTCAAATCCACACCTATATATCGAATAATATTTCAATCCGTAAAAATTATGCAGAAAATATTGAGTGCAATGAGAAGAGCCGTTCAGGATTATCGTATGATAGAGGACGGCGACAGAATTTTCGTAGGTCTGTCCGGCGGCAAGGACAGCACCCTGCTTTTGCGCGCGCTCGCCGATTACCGACGTTTTTCGCCCGAGCGTTACACCCTCGAAGCGATAACGATAGATATGGGGCTTAAAGACGCAAACAAATCGCAAATGCAAGCGTTGTCGGACTACTGCGCAAGCCTTTTTGTGCCCCACCACATCGTAGAAACGGACATCGCGGAAATCATTTTCGATGCGAGAAAGGAATCAAACCCTTGCTCCCTTTGCGCGAAAATGCGCAGAGGCGCATTGAACAACGAAATAAACCGACTCGGCGGCGGCAAACTCGCGCTCGGTCACAACGCCGACGACGTTGCCGAAACAATGCTCTTGTCATTGCTTTACGAGGGCAGGTTCTCCTGCTTTCCGCCTACGGCGCATATGGACAAATCGGGCGTTTCCCTCATTCGCCCCTTCATATATATCGAGGAATACGACATAAAATCCACCGTGAACCGTCTCGAACTGCCCATTGTGGACAATCCTTGCCCTATGAACCACGAATCGCAGCGCGAGTATATGAAAAACCTCATCAAAACCATTTGTAAGGACATACCCTTTGCCAAACAACGCATTTTGGGCGCGATATATCACCCCGAACGCAACAATCTGTGGCACAAGCCGACGGATTTGACATAATTACAAAAAAATAACTCGTTCCGAGCGATAACGACAATAAAAAAATCGCAAACCGCAACGGCATAAAACTTATCGGAAAATCGCATAACCCACAGCGGAAAACACATCGAAAAAGCATCAAAAAAACATCAAAACAACATCAAAAAAACGGCGGTTTTTTCGCCGTTCTTACGTTTTTATTCCGCGCCCTCTTGTCTTAGCGCAACGCCTATCGTTTTGAAAATCAAATACAAATCGTAGAAAAATCCGCGCTTGTGTTGGATATAATCCAAATCCATATCTATCATTTGCTCGAAACTCGTGTTGCTTCTTCCGTGCGTTTGCCACTCACCCGTCAATCCTTGCGGAACGCTCAAACGAAGCATATCTTTGGGGGTGTACAAAAAGAACTCTCTCGGCGTGCATGGGCGAGGTCCCACAAACGACATATCCCCCTTTAGAATATTGAAAAGTTGCGGAAGTTCGTCGATAGACGTCTTTCTCAAAAACTTGCCGACTTTGGTTATACGGGGGTCGTCTTTGAGTTTGAAAGTCACGTCGCCATCGACTTGATTGTCTTTGAGAAGCGCGGCAAGTTTGTCCTCGGCGTCTTCTTCCATAGAGCGGAATTTGTAAAGTTTGAAGACTTTGCCTCGCTTTCCGATTCTGTCCGAAACGTAAAAAACGCGCCCTTTCGAGTCGATTTTTATGGCGATTGCGACGATACAAAGAGGGATTATCAAAATTACGATTGCCAAAAATGAAGCGCATATGTCGAACGCTCTTTTGAAAAACGGATAAAATATAACGTTTTTCACCTTGAAATCGTCAATAAACCGCTCGTCGTTTTCGGCACAAATCTGCTTGCCATCAACTTGCGAAGCGGCATTCCTCTCTTTTGTTTTCACTTTTTTCGACAAACCGAAAACCTCATTTCAAAGTATTTCGCATTGCTCAATCGGTGCGTGTTGAAGTCTATATTAGTATAATTATCACGCAATTTCAAGTCTTTTGCCTAAATTTTACCTTAATATGCCATATCCTTGCGCGATTATATTGCAAAATATTACAAAATGTATTATAGTAACGTCTATGAGAAAGAAGAAAAAACAGCACGCCAAGAGAAGACAGAGTGTCAAAAGATGCATGATTGTCATCAACAAGTTGTCGGGCAACGGCGACAAAGCGGACGAGCGCACTTTGAAATCCGCTCTCGGCGCAGGCTATGCCGTAGATTGCTACTATATCGTCGAAAAACAAAAACTCGAAGATTTTTCCGAATATGACAGAATCGTCGTATGCGGCGGCGACGGCACGCTCAACGGCATCCTAAACTCCAAAATCCGCGACGACGTTGAGATAATTTATATGCCGTACGGCACCCTCAACGAATTTTATAACGGCGGAATCAAAAACAATCATTTTCTCAAAGACATCTGCGTTGCAAACGATTTGTATTTTTCATACGTTATGGCGGCAGGCATTTTCACCCCCATCGGGTATTGCGTAAACGACGAGAAAAAGCGCAAATACAAGGCTCTTGCCTACATCGCGCAAATCGTAAAAGAATACAAAATTCACCGCATAAACGCAAAAATTTCGGCAAGCGACTTTAAGGACGAGGGCGAATACTCGCTCATTATGGCAATCGATTCGCCGCGTTGCTTCGGTTTCAGATTCAACCGACTTTTCAAGGCGGACGACGGCATTATGCACCTTTTGACCATAAAAGCGCCCAAAACCGACGGCATATTCGGCAAAATCAAAATTTTCTTCCCGTTGTTCAGAGCGTTCTTTATCGGATTCGGCAAGCCGTATCATTCGAAGAATATGGAATTTCGACCTTTCGACGAATTGACCCTCTCGCTCGACAAGGACGTCGCCTTCGATGTGGACGGCGAAAAAAAGGTGCTTTGCGGCGACATAAATCTCGGCATAACCTGTTTTTCAAGACCTATAACCATATTGAGCAAATCCGACCTTAAAGGTCTTTCAAAAACCGCAGCAGCCAAATAAACCGAGCCGCAATGAGCAGTAAATGCGACATTGCTCGGGTTGTTGACTTATGCGTTTGTTTGGTGTATAATTGACATTAGTTGCGGTTGAGAGTTCTAAACGATTTTGATTTTGACCACAATCTAAGCAAATGATGAAACAACTTAGACTTCCCAAAAAAAGAGTGCGTGCAAACGAGTTGCAGTTCAAAAAATCAATGGTGATTTTGGGCTCTCTGGTAGGGAAAAACATCAAAAATCAATATAGACGTTCTGTCCTCGGCATTTTGTGGACGGTTTTGAATCCGCTTCTCAACATGCTTGTCATGTCTTTTGTTTTCAGCAAAATTTTCGGCAGAAACTCAATCGATATGGACTATCCCGTGTACGTCCTTTCGGGCAACATCGTCTTTTCCCTTATGCGCGCTTCCACGACTTCGTCGCTCACCTGCATGGTCGGAAACTACGATTTGCTCACAAAGACGAGGATTCCGTATGCGGTCTTCCCCATATCCAACGTGCTTTCGTCCACGGTAAACTTTTTCTTCTCGCTCATCGCGCTCGTCATCGTTATGCTTGTGAGAATGAGCGCAGGCGTCACGTTCCACTGGACGATGATTTTGATTATCTTCGCTTGGCTGCCTGCGATTTTGTTTTTCTCGGCAGGCTTATCCTTTGTGCTTTCCGTCGTCTACGTCAGATTCAGAGACATCAAACACCTTTACGGCGTGTTTTTGACGTTGTGGATGTATATGACCCCCGTGTTTTACTCGGTAGATGCGTTGAAACTCGACAACAGTTATCTCATTGTCATGAAGATAAATCCCATGCTTCACTACCTGCAAAGTTTCAGAGATCTTGTCAACGGCACCATTCCGAGCGGAAAAGAGTTCTTGATTTGTTACGGCGTGGGACTCGGATGTTTGGGACTCGGATATCTGATTTTCAGACTATCGAGAAAGAAACTTTTGCTGTACATTTGACGAATATGGAAGAAATAAAAGAGCAAAACACCAATCAAGAGGCTTTGGCGGCGCAAGACTCCGCTATGCCCGAGGTCAAGCCGGACGCTTTTGAGCATCTCGGCGATTTCGACACGGACACCGACATTTTGCTCGATGTCAGCCACGTCGGTATGAAGTTCAAAATGCCCACCGAGCGCATAGACAATCTCAAAGAGTTCTGCATAAAACTCGTGAAAGGTCAACTTCACTACACAAGTTTCGTCGCGCTCAAAAACATTACGTTCCAAGTGCGCAGAGGCGAAAGCATAGGTCTTATCGGCAGAAACGGCGCAGGCAAATCCACCCTGCTCAAAATCATATCCGGCATAATCGAACCGACCGCAGGCTACGTCAAAACGAGAGGCAACATCGTTCCCCTCTTGAAACTCGGCGCAGGTTTCGACTTTAACGCCACAGGAAAAGAAAACGTATTCCTCAACGGCGCGATGCTCGGCTTTTCAAGACGCGAGATGAAGAAAAAATACGACAGCATCGTCGAATTTGCCGAACTTGAAAAGTTCATGAACGTGCCGCTCAAAAACTATTCGCAAGGTATGATTTCAAGGCTCGGCTTCGCAATCGCGGTTGACGTAAATCCCGACGTTTTGCTTATCGACGAGATTCTCGCCGTAGGCGACGCGGTCTTCCAAAAAAAATGCGCAGACAAAATCGACGAGTTGAGAAAGAACGGCACGACTTTTATCGTCGTATCGCACAGCGCGTCGCAAATCCTCAGGCTTTGCCAAAACGCAATCTACCTCAAAGACGGCAACGCCGTTCAATACGGCACTGCAAAGGAAGTCGTCGAAGCATATCAAAAGGATTGCGCCATTGCAGAGCAAGCGCAAAAGAAACAATAAAGGAAAATAAAACAACAAGCATATCAAAAAACTGCCGTTCGGCAGTTTTTTATAAATTATCCTAAAAACAAGCACTGCTTTGCTTTTCTTATACATTGTATTTGTTCTTTATCGCATTATATATTTTAAGCAATAAAATGCTTTTTGTTTTCAATGCAAACAGTGCAAGCAACCCTTTGATACTTTTAATGCCAAATTCACACTTATAAATCCGCTCTTTTACCGTTGGCTGATTTAGATACGATATGATTCTGTGCTTTATAACCTTATAACTCGAACTCTTGTCGTTAAACTGCGATACTGCCGAATTAAACAAATCGTGAACAAATCTGCGATATACTTGCGCTTGAAAGTCCAACTCTGCCATATTAATTTGTGATTCGAATTGACGCGCGATTAACTCTGCATTATTCAAATCAACCACGCTTTTATTTTTTGTCATAGAGGCGTTATTTTGCCTATAAAAATACAACGGTTTATCTGTTATATATAGTGTTTCCGCGTCGTATATGCACGGTTTGACTACCGCTTGGTCTTCGCCGAGTTGAATCCTCGAATCAACAGAAAGTTGCTTTTGCAAATACAAATCTCTTTTTATTGCTTTTGCCCAAAGATTCGGTGAAAAATAGTTGCAATACTTGTCTTCTATCAGACTTGGGTAAATAGCACTTTTTATTTTCTCTTTGTTGTAAAAACCGTCTTTTGCCGAAACTTTATGCAGTTCGTCGTGTTTTGCATAACTCCAAAATGAAGAACCTATAACAATGTCCGCATTATATTTCTCGACAATCTCTTTTACGATTTCCAAACTATCGACCGACAACCTGTCATCGCCATCCAAACAAACGACATACTCGCCTTTGGCTATTTCTGCGCCTGCTTTTCTTGCGGAAACCAATCCGCCGTTTTCTTTGTGGATTACGGTTATTCTCTTGTCAATAGCAGCATATCCGTCACAAATCTTACCGCATTGATCGGGTGATCCGTCATCAACCAAAATCAATTCGAAATCAGCAATGCTTTGATTCAACACACTTTCAATGCACTGCTTTAAGAATGTTTCGACTTTGTAAATCGGGACAATTACGCTAAATAACATCATATCACCATTTGCGGAACATACGCTATAAATCGAATTTCGTCGATTTGCTTGGGGTCGTGACATACGACAAAAATTTTGGCGTTCATTTTTCGTTTACTTCCGTGTAGTATTCGAGCAAGTTTTTAGATTCTTCGACGATGTCGTAACCTGCCGCGGCAACCGCTTTACGTCCGTCGTACGAAACGTTTTCGTCAAGGACTCGGCTTATCTCGTTCGCCCAGTAATTCGCGCTTAGAACAGGCAGATATTCCACGTGTCCCGTGATGTCGGCTTCTTTGGTTATACAGTCGGAAAGAAGACACGGGATTCCCATTGCCTGCGCCTCTATCGCAACGAGCGGAAGCCCCTCGAATCTTGACGGCAATGCGAACAAGTCGAACAGCGCATAGTACTCTTGCACATCGCGCTTTTCCGTCATAAACAGCACTTTATCTTCTATTTTGAGCGTTTCAACCAGTTTTTTGACGTTTTCAAACTCCGTACCGCCGCCAACGAGCATCAATCTTGCATCGTCTCGCGACTTGCAAAAAATGGCAAATGCCTTCACCAAAAACGGAATATTCTTTTGGAACTCGAATCTTCCGATATGCCCTACCACTTTGCAATTTTCAAGACCGTAGTGCGCTTTCAATTCCTGCTTTTCTTCGTCGGTAACGTCGAATTTGTCAAGGTCGATGGCGTTGCGCATAAGGTAGGCTTTCTTTGCGGCTTTCTTGCCGTAGAGCCAGTTTATACTCAGTCTACTACACCCTGCGATGTCGGTTGCAAACCAAGTCGAAACGTGTTTCAAGCACGACTTGACAACGTGCACAAATCCTTCTTCTTTGTTGGTTGTAGAATGAGCATGGCAAATGCGGTGCTTTACGCCTGCCTGTTTTGCGGCGAGCAAACTCACAAAAGACAGCGACGTCATATGCGCATGCACGATATCGTATTGTTCGCACTTGAAACTCTTGCGCAAAAACCGCACACACTTAAAAAACGCAAACACGGACGGAAAATAGAAAACTCTGCCGCCGCGCGCTTTTATTTCCTCATCGAAGGGCGACGGAGCATAGGTGTAAAAATCGAACTGGACTTTTGACGTGTCGATATTCCTAAAATAATTCATAACGCAGTTTATAACTCCACCCACTTTAGCGTTGCCTATAACCTGCGCTATTCTGATTTTTTTCCCTTCGGTATCCGCCATTTTGTCCTCTCGCGGTCAATCGTCAAGTCCGAGTTTTTTGGACCAAAACTCAAACGACGTGAGATACTTTCGTTCTCTCGCGAACGATTTTTTTGCTCTATTATATTCACCGAGCATTTTGAATGCTTTTCCGACGAGCATAAATCCCGCCTTTATCACCTTTGAAAACTTTTCTTCGGTGAATAATCCCGTTTGGGAAAGCGGATTGTATTGAAGCGTTTTGCGCGACGTGAAAAAATCTCTCGGCGGGCAATCCGTGCTGTCTATTATTCTGACCTCGCGCGATTGCTTCGAACACAAAATCTTCGGGATCAAATAGCCGTTGAGCGTGATCGCCTGCCAATATTTCGAGCGCGGTTTGCTCTTGTAAATATTCGTTAAGTCGTAACCCATATCTTCAAGTTCGGCTTTCGAGTATACTTTCGGCATACCCTTTCTCAAATCCGAATTGAGTTTTTCGGCATCGAGTGCGGCAAGATAGTCAGCGCCTTTTAGAAAATCGTCATATCCCTTTACGGAATACGGAATTGCAAAATACCGTTGCTGAACGAGTTGAATCCCCACGCAACGCACGAGTTTCCAAAAATATTTGAACCCGCTGCGCTTTGTGGTGTAGCAGTTGCTTATAAGTTCGTTTCGTCTGATATAGTATTCGAGCGAAGCGTTGTACTTTGCCTCGAAAGGCGAATGGTAAACGCCGACGCCGTTTAAGAACGTCCAGTCAAGTTCCTTGCAACGCACGCCGTATTCCACGTCATCGTTTTTTATGAAAAGCGGCAACGGTAAACCGTGTCTGTCTATCACGCCGATAGGCATACAGCAGTACCACCACGCGCAATAGTCGGGTCGTTCGGTCTTGTCGAAAAGCAAATTTTCCTTTTCGGACAAATCCAAATCGCTGTAGAAACCGCAAAGTCTGTCGCCGTTCCAACGTCCGCCGAGTTCGTAGAGAATTTCTTGTTCGTCCTCGCGAAGCATACCGCCGCCGACGGCAACGTTTTCGGACGTAGCGTATTCCAAAAAGCGCATAGTGCGCGCGACGATTTCGGGATTGAAAGAAATGTCGTCGTCCATAAGCAGAAAATGCGTATGCACGCCCGCCTTGTGCGCCTCTATCATTCCTCTCGTAAAACCGCCGCTTCCGCCGAGATTTTTGTTCGGAACGAGCACGGCGTCCGCCACGTCTTCGCGCGAAAGAGTCTGTCCGTTGTCGATGACGTAAACGGTTACGTTTTCGTCGTTACGCTTTGCAAATTCGCATAACGCCTTAACGTTGCTTTTGACGTAAGATTCTCTTTTGAAAGTGCAAATCACGACGGCAAGATTCGCTCGTCTTTGCTTTTCTTGCTCTGTTGCGTAGCCGCCGCCAAACACAGTCGCCGTATCGGAAATCGCAACTATTTTGCACCACACGAAACTGCCGTCGTCAAACGCAAACGGCACTTCAATCGTGCGTTTTTCGGCGTTTAAGTCCTCTTTTTGACAAATGAGAGTATCGATTACGCCGTTTTCGCCGCGTTTTGACGAATACACCTCGACCCTCACCGCGCCTTCGACTTCGGCGAACACAATCGCCTTTTCAATCGAAGTCTTTTGCTTGAAAACCGCCTCGGAAAAACTGTTAAAGTACGTATCGAAACCGACGCTGCCGCCTTTTTGCAACGTCACTTTATCTTCACCCGCGACCGCCTTTTCAAGCCGCGTATTAAGTTTTCCCTCGCCGATAATCCAGCGCGATAAAGTCGTCATTTATGCCCCTTTTTTAGCAAGGAAAAATTGATTTTGCACCGCCGCCTGCCAATAAGCACGCCCCTGACATTACCTCTCCCAAATCAGACATAAGAATTGCAACAATGTCAGCGATTTCTTCAGGGCGCACCAGCCTTCTTAAAGAAGAATCATTCCAAGGCTCACCAGGGCGCACGCCGTCCGTATATTTTTCCAGCCATTTCATCATATCAGTATAAACCGGACCAGGTTCTACTGCATTTAATACACAGCCTCTTTCACATAAATACTTTCCATAAGTATTTACAATTCTTGACACACAATGTTTGCTAATTTGATAAACCGAAAGCATATCTCTATGAGCACTAATTGACGACAGTATGCAAATATTTCCTTTTATCTTATTGTCGAACAAATAGTTTGCAAAGTTTCTCATCAAAAAGAACACGCCTTTAAGATTTGTGTTCATAACAAAATCCCATTGTTCTTCTGAAATATTAAACCCCTTCCAATTCGAGCCATCAAAATCCACGCCAGCGGCTATAACAAGTCCATCAAGCTTTGCATTGTTTTCCAAGAGCGAATTTGCCTCTGCAATTTTGTGCAAATGATTTTTTGTTTCGGTTATATCAAACTGCAATGTATATACATGCTGATTAGCCGAATTGATGTCAAATGATCGTGCTGCCTTTTCGAGTTTGCTTATATTTCTAGATGCAATTACAACATTTTTCACCCCTAACTGCAAGAACTTTTGCGCAATTGCTTTTCCCAATCCGCCGCCACCACCAACAACTAATACATTTTGGGGACGTAATTTAATCATAATGCACCTCCTTTAATCACATAACACCTCAAAGAACACCGGTTTGTTTGGTTCATCACTTAAGAAGTAATTCAATTTTTGATTATACTCTTCTTTCGTTTTTGCACACATATACTCAAACCCGGTAGACTTAACCCACCCCTCAGCAACTGTATCATGCCTTGAAGATACCGCTTTAAGGTTATGAGAACGAAGCAATCCTGATCCATTATTATTTACCATAAGAATACGTATATTGCTATTAAGCTCTTTATTCCAGATGGAATTCAGATCATAGAAGAAGGACAGATCTCCAACTAGCAAAAAACACTTTTTCTTTTTTTCGATTGCGCATTGTCCCATAAATGTCGATGTGCAACCATCAATTCCATTCGTTCCCATATTGCAATAAACGTCTACGGAAGGATCCAAATTTATTCTTCTTACATCAAAGAAGCTTTGTCCCACCCCCAAATGCAAAACCGAATTTCCAGGGATATTTCTCAAAAAGCTATCCTGAATAGTCAATGAATTAAAGCCACCAACCGTTTTGGGCGGATATACTTTCATTGCATTGTTCCAAGCGTCCAAGTACTTGCGATCATTACAAATCTCACCAGCATTTTCTACAAAATACTTGAAGAAATACGTCGGTGTTGCGTCAATCACTGAAGTCAATTTAAAATAGAAATCTTTGATTGAACCTCCGGGCATTACCGACCAATGTCTAATATTCTTTTTACTACCCCGCACCTTATATGTTAGCGGATCATTCATTAACCTTTTCCCGCCAACAGTAATTAGAATATCGGGAGCCAGATTCTTATCGAATTCTTCTTGTGATATAGCATTAAGCATACAATACGGATTAATAGAGTAATCGTTTTTAAAATTCGATATGGTATCTGTAACAATTACGCAATTAAACTTCTTTGAGAACGCATCAACATAACGTTGTTGTTCATCAGTAAGCTTCCTATTCTGTCCATAGACCAATAAAATTCTAGGTGATTTCTTCAACACATCAGCCCAGCGCAACATATCGTCTGAACCGTTTCCAAATCCGACTCTTAAAATGTGCGGATAGATAAACGGCAACAACTGCCAATACTTTTTCTCGACATTAGCACCGATAGTAATATTTTGAATAGGCATATTTATATGGACTGGTCCACATACATTGTGTGTCGTTTCCAGAATGCATTCTGAGATATCTCTTCTGGCTTTATAATCATTAAGATACCCGCCGCTTTCTGGCAATGTAACTTCTTTTTTTACGACATTGGAATATATGCTTGTCTGCGGGATTGTTTGATCTTCCCCTTGATTCAAATAAACAGAATACCGATCCGCAGTAACAAAAACCACAGGAATACCAGTATAATATGCTTCTGTTACAGCCGGCAAATAGTTGCTCGCCGCAGTCCCACTAGTACAAACGCAAGCCACTGGCGCACCTAGTTGACGAGCCAATCCTAAAGCGAAATATCCTGCACTGCGTTCATCCGTAACCCTATGCAAAACGAACTTGTCTTCGTTATTTTCAAACATCCTTATAATAGGGACATCTCGTCCTCCTGGAGAAAGGACTATGTGCTTAATCCCATAATCTCTAAAAAGCGTCGCAAGCAATCTAACGTTCTGAAAATCATGATTAGTGAGCAATTCATTTGCCATAGGATTAACTATTTCGCTTGGCTTGTTTCCACATTTTTTATTTGACAATGCCTCTTTTAGCCAAGTTAATGCGGAATCTCTTTCATGTCTTACATTTTTATCTGCCTCTTTCCAATTTATACTATAATCAATATTTACATTGCTTGTCACTTCTTCTGCGGTTGCTTTTTCATGTATTCTTCTGCATCCCAGTTTTAATATCTTCATTAGTGACTCAAAACGATCTATGCCACGTTTTTCATTGTAAAACACATTAAATGGCTTTTTAAAAATGTAACTCATACATGTGCCATGAAAAGAATCTGTAATAACGTATTTCGCATTTGCATACGCTTTAATAAAATTCTCAACAGACAGTTGGTTCATAATATTCATTCCATCAAAAACTGTTTTGAATAAAGCATGCCCTCCGGCAGCAGCATCTGGAATCAAAACAACTTCAATACCAAGTTTTTTTGCAATCCTTTCTATTTGAATCCTCTTTTCAATAGACGGATCCAAAATGAATGCCACCAAATACTTTGAAGGAAGCTCGCAAGTGGCATCCTTTTCTAAATTTGTATACTCTTGTTTGTCAGGCAAAAACACTGCATCTATTACTTGCTGCGCTTTTACAAAATACTTATCACTCGCAGTCTCTACCGCATAGTCCTCTCGCACAGAAATAGCGTCAAACCTTTTAAGTAGCGGTGCCATTTTGTCAATATACTCTTGTGGCGGATTATGGGTTGCTGCGCCAAATGAGGTAGAATATGACACTTTAATTTTTTCATCTTTCGCAAAACTCAAAAAACTATCGTCTTTTACAAACTGAATACGATAGTTCCACATTTGATCACCACCGATTACAAACTTGTCGCACATATTATTTAATTGCGACAATTCGTTGTATGACATTTGCGGCGTATATAAATATTGTTTTTCTGCAAAACGCATTGATATACAGTCTTTAGGAATATTATACCTTCCAGGAAGGCCATTTGCTTCTTGAATCATTAAGACAGAATACCCC
>CAVKUX010000048.1:0-13168 GCA_963659595.1 Anaeroplasmataceae bacterium
CATTTTGGGTGTGGGGTAATCCCACCCACAATTATTAATTATTCATTATTAATTATTAATTATTAATTAAAAGAGCGTGCCGCAAGGCACGCCACCAAGCAAGCACTCTCGCGGAATTGTGGTATGAGTTTTTATCCATCTAATTTTGAGAGCAGAGAGGGCTTGTGCGGTTAGTAATTGCGAGAACAAGTGCAGTGTATTGTTCAATCGCCAAAATAATTCGTTCCTATTTAGGGGATTTCCACGCTAACGCTCTGAATGACGATGTGGGCGATTGACATCACCGCAACGCCGTTTGAACAATGTGCGCGGTTAGTGGAGCAAAAATCAAGCGAGGTTCTCGGCAATACGCAATATTTGCGTGTTGCCGTTGCCTCGGCGACAGCCAAACAAAAAACGTGCCGATAGGCACGTCACCAAGCAAGCGTTCGCACGGAATTGCGGCAGGGAATTTGCCCCTGTAAGATTTGATAGTGAAGAACGGTTGCGCGGTTAGTAGAGCAAAAACCTAACAAGGTTACTGACAAAACGCATTATAAAATGCGTTTTGTCACAGCCTTAGTGACGGTTTTTGCTCTTACGCCGTATGATACTTCCTCGTTCTATACAGCAACCAGTAAATGAGCGAACTCAGCGGCAGGTTGGTGAGCAAAACCATAGGAAGTACGATTGATTCGAGAATAAGGTCGATGTCGTTGACGTTTGCACCGAGTCCGAAGAATCCGATGAGAATGCAAACGACGGTCAGTTCGATAAACAACATACCGCGATTGAGTATCGACAGTTTGAAGTTGAAGTTTGCTCGCGTTCGCCTCGTCGGGTTCAAAAGGTAGATGACGGTCGGCACGAGGCAGAGTGCGCTACCAACCAAAAGTATGGGAAGGAAGTAGGCGTAACTGACTCTCGTTGCGAGCGAAGCCCACATAATTGCGACTTCCGCGACGAAAAACGCAAGAATGATGAGGAACGTGTCGCGGTTGAGTCGGTTTGACTGAATGAAGTTGAACGTGTAGTACTCTGACGTGTTTCCTCTGTCGTAGGGGCGAATCTTAAAGCCTTTTGCGTACAATCTCGTCTTTATGTCGCTGTCCGAATAGTCGTTGTTTTGTTGCGGTTTTTCTTGCTGTACGTCCGACTTATTATCTTGCAACGAAACGAAGAAATCGCGATAATTCACGTCGTCCTTTTCGTAATCGAATCCGCCTTCTTGCCTCGACACGACTGCAGAGGTTACGAAATGGTCTTTAGAATCGGTTTGATTTTTGCTTTCGAGTTCGGCAGGGTAGAATTGCTCGTTTGCAGGCGTTTGCGCATAGGATTGAACTGTTTGTTGTTCTTGTTGCGCTTGCTGTGCCTGCGCTTGTGCGACTTCCGCCTCTTGCTGTGCTATTTGCTGCTCTTGCTCTTTTGCGAGTTTGTCGTCGATTTGCGCTTCGCGCTCGTCGAGTTGTTTGAATATGTCTTTGAGCGACGTTTGCGAGCGTTGAGTTTGTTCGACTTGATTGGTATAACCGTTTATGTAAGTATGTTCTTGCGGCTGAGCGTGCGAGTTAAACTCGTACGTGCGCATTTCCTCTTGTTTTTTGTATTCGCTCTCGGCATCGAGTTTGGCGAACATTTCTTCGAGAGTTTGAGATGGTTTTGCCTGTTCTTGACGTTTACGCTCGGCTTCTTCTTCGGCGCGGCGTTTTTCCTCTTCCTCCGCAAGACGTTTTTCTTCTTCGGCGCGCAACTTTTCTTCTTCCATGCGGCGAAGCATGGATTTGACGAGTTCGCGATCTTCTTCGCTCTTTTTGAGTTGTTCCTCGGTTTTACGAAGTTGCTCGTCGCGTTGGCGCGATTCTTCCTCTGAGAGTTTAAGTTGTTCGTTAGCCTTTTTCGCTTCTTCCTCGCTTTGGCGAAGTTGGTCGCTGACTTTTTGAGTTTCTTCCTCTTGCTTTTTGAGTTGCTCGTCTTTAAGACGTGCCTGTTCGTCCTCTTGCTCGGCTTTTTCGCGCAGGGAAGCGGCGTCCTCTTCGCTCACTTCGTTTCCGTAGCGGTCGAAAAACACTTTTTTCTCGACGATTTTGTCCTTATAAACGACTTTGGGCTTGTCTTCCGCGTCGCGTTTTGAATAGGGACGAAGGTCGCTTGCCTCGAAGGGAACGGGAACGGTGAAGTCGTACTCGTCGCTCGAAACGAGTTTGTCGAGAATTGTACGAGAATACTCGTATTCGCTCTTTTCTTTGGTGAGATAGGCTCTGCCTTCTTTTGTGAGCGTGTAATAGCGACGTTTTCCGCCGCCTGTGTCGTCGGGGTCGCCGTCGTACGAGGAAACAAGCCCTTGCTTTTCAAGTCTTTTGAGTTGATTGTAGAGGGTGGCTTGCTTCAAAACGTACTGCGAATTGCTTTTGTCCTCGATTTCTTTGAGGATTTCGTAGCCGTACTTATCGTCGCTGAGCAGACAACCGAGA
The DNA here is from genome assembly GCA_963659595.1 of Anaeroplasmataceae bacterium. Taxonomy (GTDB): domain Bacteria; phylum Bacillota; class Clostridia; order Christensenellales; family CAG-917; genus CAG-475. The sequence continues at coordinate 2,454 of CAVKUX010000048.1, forward strand.
ATGATTGTCGTCACGTTGCCGCGGATAAGGTCGCTGTTGACAGAAGATATATCCATATATCACTCCGAGAATTGATAATATAATTTTAGCAAACTATTATAAAATAGTCAATATTATATAATAGTAAATGACAAGATTTGCAACAACTTTCTTGGTTTTCAATCATTCGTTTTTGTCGGGGCGCAGTTTGACGACTTGCGCGGCGAGTTTTCTGTGGTCTTCCTCGATTGCGGCGTAGTGTTTTTTGGTTGTGTTCACGTCACGGTGACCGAGAACGTCGGCGACGAGATAAATGTCGCCCGTCGCTCTATATAGGTTTGTGCCGAATGTACTGCGCAATTTGTGAGGGGATATCTTTTTGAGCGGCGCGGCGGTTTGAGCGTACTTTTTGACGATGTTTTGCACGGCTCTGACAGAAAGCCTCGAAACCTGCAAGGACAAAAACACTGCGTCCGTATCGCCGGGGTTCAGCTTTTGGCATCTTTCCACAAGGGATTTGCGCTCGGTGTCTATGTATGTTGTGAGTGCATCCGCAACCTCGTCGCCGAAGTATAAAATGGCTTGATTGCCGCCTTTTCTCGTGACTGTGAACGCATTTGTTTCAAAATCTATGTCCGAAAGATTGAGCCCCACGCATTCGCTCACACGGATACCCGTACCCAAAAGAAGGGAAACAATCGCAAAATCGCGCGCGTGCGTGTTGCGTTGCACCTTGCGCTGATGTTCGCTCATTCCCGCGCCCGTTTCGGCGGCGTCGAGGATGCGCTCGATTTCCTTTTTTTCAAGCCTTATAATGTCCTTGTCGTGATTTTTGGGCATAGTGAGTTTTGCCGACACGTTTTGATTGATTCTGTCGTGATTGTACATATACTTGAAAAAGGTGCGCACGGTTGAAATTTTGCGCGCTTTCCCTTTTTCGGCATTGGTTTTTTCTTTGCCGTCGAAGGAATAGTAGGACAGATATTCCATATACGCTTCGAGATTGCCGAGTGTGATTTTGTTGAGGTCATCGGCAGTGAAGTCGTAAACGTCTTTATAGTCGCGAAACGCACGCACGTTTTTTAGCAAATAGTCGAAAAATATGCGCAAATCGTAGGCATAATTCAGCCTCGTAAGAGTGGTTGTTTGCGGTTCGATTCCCACAAAAAATTCCTCGCAGCATTCGGGCAGTTGATCCCGCAAGGCGCGAAGTCGGTTGGTGACGTTTTTGTCGCGTTCGCTGAAATAATTTGCCATAGATTTACCTCTTGATTTTTGTTTCTATAATGTTAAATTTTATCAAACTATGCGTAAAATGTCAATGCATTGTATAATATATGCGCGCGCAAGTGGCGATTTTCGATTGAAAAGTTTGTTGAATAGTGTTATGATGTCGATATGGAAAAAATCAGGAAAAACGAAATCAAAAAAGCAGCAAAAGTTTTTACGGAAATTTTCAAAGATTATGAGGCGTACGACACTCTTTTCGGCAGAAAAAACAGGCTGAACAGAATGTATTATCTTTTTAGGGCGGAAGTGTTTTGCGCTCAAAATTTTACCTACAAAGACGGCGATTTTTGCGCTTTGTGTTCTATAAAAACGCCCGAAGATAGGGAAATAGAATTGAAATCCGCATTTAGAAATCCGTTTTTCGACATCGCATTCTTTTTGAACGTCGGGTTCAAGCAGACAAAAACAGCAAAAGAGTACGTCGAAATGGCGGAAGCGGTGGCAAACAAATACTTCAATCCGCAAACAGATTGCTATATAAAGAATATCGGCGTAAAAAAAGAGTTCAGAGGTCAAGGCAAACTCAAGGGTATGCTCAAGGAGTTTTGCGGCGATATGCCGATTTATCTCGAAACGCAGGACGAAAACGACGTTGCAATCTACAAAAAACTCGGCTTCGAGGTGTGCGAAATCGTCAGATGGAAGGGAATAACCCACGTTGCTATGCGCAGACCTGCATTGACCGACTAATCTGCTGTAAACGTTGTCTGACATTCAACAGTAAAACGGCAATATTGTACGCAAATTAAGCAAAAAACGCTAACATAACGAAATAAAACAACGAAATTGGAAAACAGAACGATATGTACTCGCTTCTTCTTGCAATAATCTATTTATCATTTATAAGTTTGGGGCTTCCCGATTCGCTCATAGGCTCGGCGTGGCCGGTTATGCACGTCGATTTGGGCGTTACTATGTCGTCGGCAGGCATAATCACCATAATCATATCCGTCGGCACGATAATCGCGAGTTTCTTTTCAAACGCGCTCACCAATAAACTCGGCACAGGGCTTGTGACTGCGATTAGCGTTGCGCTCACTGCGCTCGGACTTATAGGTTTTTCGTTTGCAAAAGCGTTTTGGATGCTTTGCGTGTTTGCAATCCCGTACGGACTCGGCGCAGGAGCGGTTGACGCTGCTCTCAACAACTACGTCACGCTCCATTATCCCGCAAGGCATTTGAGTTGGCTACACTGCATGTGGGGAGTGGGTGCGTCGATAAGCCCGTATATTATGAGTTTTGCGCTGACCGGCGGTCTCGGATGGGGAAACGGATTCCGCTTTGTTTTTTACATTCAAATCGCATTGTCGGCACTTTTGTTTTTTACGCTGCCTGTTTGGAAAAAATGTGCGCAAAAATCTGCGAATTTTGAAAATAACCTCGATAGAATATCGGAAAACGGCGCAATCGGGCAAACCGAACAAAAGAAAGTGTCAACCGCTTCCGTGTTCAAAATAAAGGGCATTTTCCTCGTGTTCATCGCCTTTTTCGCATATTGCGCTATGGAACAGACCACCGGACTTTGGGCAACGAGTTATCTTGTCAATTACAAGAGCATAGACGCGACCGTCGCTGCAAAATTCGCATCGTTTTTCTATATAGGAATCACGCTCGGACGCGGCATAAGCGGATTTTTTGCCGAAAAACTCGGAGATAAAAAACTTATACGTTTCGGCACGATTGTAGTTATTGTCGGAATTTTGCTCGTTGCGATTCCCACAAGCAAAACGGCTCCGTCACTCGTCGGGCTTATCGTCATAGGACTTGGATGCGCTCCAATTTATCCTGCGATAATCCACTCGACGCCCGACAATTTCGGCAAAGAAAATTCTCAAGCGATTATCGGCGTGCAAATGGCGTTTGCGTATATAGGAATCACCGCAATGCCGCCGCTTTTCGGTTTGATTGCGGAACATATAAACATCGGACTGTATTCGATATATCTGCTCGTTTTTGCGCTGTTGATGCTCGTTATGTGCGAAATCCTCAACGCCAAAATGAAGCGAAAATATTTTATAAAATGCGACGAATACGTCAAAGAGTAGAGCGGTTGAACGAAAAGCGTAAAATCAGGCAAAGATTTTATGCGAAACTGCTTATGAACATGCAATGAAATTATACGAAAAAGACATAAAAAAATCGCGTTTTTATGCGATTTTTCGATGTTTTTAATGTTGCTTTGTATTTGCTTTTTATTGTGGTTCGCTATGCCTTTTTACAAACTGAATCCGATTATCAGTCCTATGCCTGCGGTCAAAAGTCCGAGTCCGATGAGTGAGCGCGCGGTGAATTTTTCTTTCATTATCAGCCACGAGAAGAACATCGTAAGCAGTATAGACAGTTTGCCGATGCAGTTGACTGCGACGGGATTTGCGCCGACAAAGTTTAGAGAATAGTATTCGCAAAGCCACGCGCCGCCCGTCGCAATGCCCGAAAGGGTGAGGAATATCCACGCTTTCGGCGCGATTTGTTTTGCGCCTTTGTAGTCCTTTTTCACAAGCACGATTGACATTGCGAAGATAAAAACCACGATTGTTCTGTAAAAAGTGCCGACATCTGACGGTATATCTTTGAGCCCGAGTTTGGCAAAAAGCGATACGAGGGCGGCGAATACCGCGCTCAAAACCGCATAAATTATCCACTTTTTGCTCTTTTTCAAGTCCTCTGCTGCAACTGCGGCTTCGGCTGATTTAGACTGCGCTTCGGTGTTTTCGCCAGATTTTATTTCGGACGTTGCAGTGTTTTCGTCAAGTTGAACGCTCGGCGTTTCGAGCGGTTCGGGAAGGGGTTCAATCGCCTTCTTTTTAGAGTGTTTGGAAAGTTTGGGGAGCATCAAAAACGTGCCTGCAAGCATCAAAAACATCGTGAGGCAGAGCATACCGATTGTCAAAGGGTCGCCGCCGTTTGTAGTGTCGTCAAAGAAGAATATCATAAACAATATCGCCGACAGCACGAAACTCGACTTGTCGATGGGCGCGACTTTGTTTACGTCGCCTTCTTTGAGCGCGCCGAAATAGAACAGCCACGATATGCCCGTCGCAAAGCCCGACAGAATCAAAAACAGCCAGTTTTTGCCGCTCAATGCGCCGAATTGGCTTATATCGCCGGTTGCAAGGCACATAATGAGAGCGCAAACGATTACGACAAGCGTTCTGTACGCCGTCGCAAAGTTGGAGTTTACGTCCTTTATGCCGATTTTTGCAAGTATGGTTGTCATCGACGTGCATACCGCGCCGCCGAGAGCCAAAAGCACCCACACCATATAATAGCCCCTTTGAAAATTCAATTTTCGCATACATTATGTGTCCGATTTTTCGATATGTCAACGATATGCCAAAATAAACGAAGATGTCGAGAAATTATAATTTAATTTAGTGAGTTTTCTTATTTAACAAACTATGCAAATATGGCGCAAAACCGCAATTTTAGATTGTTGAAAATATAAACATCTTTATGTTGCTTTATTATTTTGTCGTCGACGGCAAACGCTCGTCATATGCCGAGCGTTTAGTCAATCATGCCATCCTTGAGTTTTTGCAGGACTTTGTTTTCTATGCGGCTGACCTGAACTTGCGATACGCCGAGTTCCTTTGCAATCTCGCTCTGCGTTTTGTCGCGGAAATAACGAAGTATTATCACTTTTTTCTCACGTTGGGGCAGGTCTTCAATTAAGTCTTTCAAAAGCAGTTTGTCGATGTTTTCGTCCTCGCATTCGTCGGTTGCGATTCTGTCGCCGAGTTCTAGATCGTCGCCGACGGTTGCCGACAAGGATAGCAAATAGTTCTGTGCATCCATTGCGTACACGATTTCCTGCGCCTCTACGTCAAACGCTACGGCGAGTTGCTCGACTGTAGGCTCGCTTTCGCCGTTTTTGAGTTTTTCGTCGATGTAAGCGGTTATTTTTTGCGAGAGAGATTTCGTCCACCTCGACACCTTGATTGTGCCGTCGTCACGCAAAAACCTCTTTATTTCGCCGCTTATCATAGGCACGGCGTACGTCGAAAACCTAACGCCGTATTCGACGTCGAAATTTTGCATAGCCTTGACAAAACCCATTGCGCCCAGTTGCATAAGGTCGTCGTATTCGAGCCTGCCTTTGAAGCGTTTTACGATGGATTTTATAAGCGGTATATTTTCTTCTATAAGTTTTTCTTTTGCGCCGTCGTCACCTTGCTGAGCCTTTTTCAAAAGTTCGAGCGTGGTTTGGTGATCTAACATCCTTTCATCACCTTTTTCATTTTTATGACCGTACCTTCGCCGACGACCGATGCAACGTCCATTTCGTCCATAAACGTGTCGATGATGGTGAATCCCATTCCGCTGCGCTCGTCGTCCTGGGCGGTGGTGAAGAAGGGCTCGACCGCTTCTTTTACGTCTTTTATGCCTTTGCCGAAGTCGCGCACGACGATTTCAATGGACTTTTTGTCGTCGGGTACGCTGCATTCGATTTGCATAACGCCCGTATCTTTTTCGTCGTAGGCGTGTACGACGACGTTTGTTACCGCCTCGCTGACTGCGGTTTTTATGTCGTTGATTTCTTCAAGAGTCGGGGAACACTCGATTGCAAACGACGCCACCGCGTTGCGAGCAAATGCTTCATTCTTGCTTGTCGCAAGCAGTTCCATATCAAAATAATTCATACATTCTCCTTATTCCACAATCGGCACGAAACGATACACGCCGCTCGCGCAAAAAACTTTGTCCACTTGGCGCGGTACGTTGGCAAGCAGAAGTTCTGCGTGCCTGTTTCTCAATTTTTTGTAACGTCCCAGAACAAATCCAAGTCCCGTGCTGTCAATAAACGTGACGTTTTTCATATCGAATATCATCGACCGCAAATCACGCGCGTTTTCGATTGCGTCGTCGATGCTCGCTCGCACCGCTTTTACGCCGTACTCGTCGATTTCGCCCGAAAGCACAACCCGAATACAATCTTTGTCGGATATAAATTCAACTTCCATATTGCCTCCGACAAATAGAATAAACAGTATCTAATCGAGCATTTTGACTGCTTTTGTGATTTTTGAAAAATTCTTGAAATTTTGTGTCGAAAATTTATTCAAATCTATCAAAAAAATCATTGACAACTTTTTTGATTTATTGTATATTGTTGTAGTCGCAATGAACGACGCGAAAGTCTTTCGGGGTGTAGCGCAGTTTGGCTAGCGCGTCTGATTTGGGTTCAGAAGGTCGGGAGTTCGAATCTCTTCACCCCGACCAGCACAAACTTCACCGATATGATTCGGGCCTTTAGCTCAGTTGGTTAGAGCAGTCGGCTCATAACCGATCGGTCCGCGGTTCGAGTCCGTGAAGGCCCACCAAAACTTAAAATCAATTGGCCCGGTAGTACAGTTGGTTAGTACGCCAGCCTGTCACGCTGGAGGTCAGGGGTTCGAGCCCCCTCCGGGTCGCCATCAAAGTTTGTGGCAGTGACAACCGTCACTGCCATAAAACTAAAATAGGGGATTGAAATCCCAAATGCCTCGGTAGCTCAGGTGGTAGAGCAAGGGACTGAAAATCCCTGTGTCGGTGGTTCGAGTCCGCCCCGAGGCACCAACAACTCAATATGCTGGTGTAGCTCAACAGGCAGAGCAACTGATTTGTAATCAGTAGGTTGTTGGTTCGATTCCGATCACCAGCTCCAAACGGAGAGGTTCCCGAGTGGCCAAAGGGAGCAGACTGTAAATCTGTTGTCAGTGACTTCGGTGGTTCGAATCCACCCCTCTCCACCAGCAAAAAAGCACATCACAAGATGTGCTTTTTTGTATGGTGCAGGGTGGATTTAGGCTGTTTTTTAAAACAGCCACACGCATTGCGTGTCGAACCACCTTTCGGTCTGCACGCTACGCTTATGCAAGTAAACTCGCACGCTACGCTGTTGAGCGAATCCACCTATCCAGAAATGAAGTGCATCACAAGATGTGCTTTCTTGTATGTGAATGGGGAGGATTAGGCTGTTTTTCAAAAAAAACAGCCGCACGCTTTGCGTGCCGAACCACCTTTCGGTGCTGACCGCGAGCAAAGCAAAGGAAAGCGCAAGGCATTTTCCATTTGCGCGCGAAGAGGACATAGAAAACAATAAACACGAAAGTGTTTTGTGCTAAGCACAAAACTAAACAAAAGCGAGTATTATCCGCGTACAAGCGACGGTGAATATATGATTGCCGTCGGCGAAAACGGAATAAAAAACAAAATAGTCTTTACAGATGGGCAGAATAATGCTTATACTATAAGCAAAGTAATCGAGATAGCCCTTGATGACGAAACAGATTTAGCAGATGCGAGGAGTAACATCTATTATGCAGAAAATGTCGGAATACGAACAGAAAATAAGGACGTTCTCGAAGTCCACTATGCAGGTGATTATGGATTTGATGACTTCAAAAACCAATATTCAAAAGATGCACCAAATCGTGCTGTCAAGCAAGACAGAAGATGAGGCGGTTAAGCGGATGAAAACGGAGTTGACAAACAAAGAGATATAAAAGGGGCAGAATTTATGGCTGAAGAACCATCTGAGTTTCAAAAGAAGATTCATAATTACTCAAAATCCACGCTCGAACTGATGTCACGCTCGCAGACTTCCGTTGAAAACTTGCACAAAACATACGAACTCGTGATGTCAAGCAAGACGGAAGAAGAAGCGGTTAAGCGGATGAAAAAGGAGTTGAACAAGGAATAAATGTTGAGAATGTAGAAAAATGCAGCCTCGCATCCTATACGACACATAATCGTAGGAGCGATGCTCGGCTACAATCGATATTCTATGTCAAACATTTTGAAATGTCAATAGAAAAACGACATATAGCATTGCGCAAAAGCGCAACCGATTTGGAAAATGCAGATTTTCAAACCAATGTATTGAATTTATTAAAGACAACAAAGTTGTCGTGATTGTTTTTATTGTTTGATTTCATTATCAATAAAAAGCAGATACTGTTTCATAAAACCGAGAACAATTCGGTTTTTCTTTTTGTGATTTTGTATGATTAAAAAGTTTTATTAATGGCAAATATTGCTGATATGGACGCATTGTTTTCAAAAAACGTGGAAGATAAAGAGGTGTTTTTCAAGAAAATGCAAAATACCGAAGGGGTTGTCGAAGGGCGTGTGGGACATGTGGAGGGCAATGTCGAAAACGAGAATATGAACGATGCGGGAAAAGGCGAAGGCAATTTATGATTGACAGAAACGAGTATCAACAATACGTGAAAGAAAACGCACCGAAATCGCCGATGGTGCGAACTTTGCTTGCGGCGTTTTTGGTCGGCGGCATAATTTGCTGTATCGGCGAGGGTATAGGCGATATTTTGCGACTTATTTTCAGGGATATGAGCGACAAAAACGTTGCGATTTTTGAAAGTTGCATAATGATTTTTCTCGGAAGTTTATTCACCGCGCTCGGACTTTACGACAAACTCGGACATTTTGCGGGTGGCGGTTCGATTATTCCTATTACGGGATTTGCAAATTCGGTGGTTTCGCCCGCGATGGAATACAATCGCGAGGGTGTGTTTTTCGGCGTATGCGCAAAAATGTTCGTCATTGCAGGTCCTATCATCGTGTTCGGCGTGGTTGCGAGTTTTATCGTCGGATTAATCGGCTATTTCGTCTATATGTGAGGTGGTAAAATGAGGACTTTTCAGTTATCTAACCCTATATATCTCAAAAGCGGATTCACAATCGTAGGACCGAAAGAAGGCGACGGAAACTTTGCGGACAAGTTCGACATCGTGCTTAAAAACGATATTTGGTGCGAAAAATCGTACGAGAAATGCGAAAGCAAAATGCACCGTGACGCAGTGAGCGGCGCAATCAAAAAGGCGGGATTGAAACGAGAGAATATAGATATTATGCTCGGCGGCGATTTGCTCAACGAACTTGCCGCAACGTCGCTTGCCGCGCGCAATTTTCCGTGCGCATTTTTGGGACTTTACAACGCTTGCTCGACATTCAGCGAAAGCATTATCGTCGGTTCTATGATTATTGACGGCGGATTTGCTAAAAATATCACTTGTTCGACTTCGAGTCACTTTGCGTCGGCGGAAAGACAATACCGTTTTCCGCTCGAACTCGGCAATCAGCGCACGCCCACGTCGCAATGGACGGTTACAGGCGCAGGTTGTACGGTTTTGTCGAGCGAAAAGCCGTCTATGATGAACGAAAGAGTGTACGAGGACGATATCATCGCCATCGACGAAAATATGAATATCGACCAAAAGACGCTCGAAAAGTACAAAAAGAGCATAGAAAAGCAGAAAAAAGTCATAGATAAGGAAAAATCGAACATTGTCGAGGACAATTTCGAGAGAGAAAGCAACGATTATGCAAAGCCGAACACTCATTACGTCACCGTGACGGGCGGAACGATGGGCAAAGTCGTGGATTTGGGTATAGACGACGAAGCGAATATGGGTGCGGCTATGGCACCCGCCGCTTGCGACACGATTGTGACCCATTTCGAGGAATCGGGGCGTTCGCCCGACTATTATGACGGCATTTTTACTGGAGATTTGGGCAGACACGGAAAGGAAATGCTCGAATATCTGCTTTCAAAAGAGGGAATAACCTTGCCGAAGTACTATATGGATTGCGGCGCAAGTTATTTTACGCCCGAACAAAAGACCTTTCAAGGCGGTTCGGGGGCGGGGTGCGTGAATACCGTGTTCAATTCGTATATTCTCAAAAAAATGCAGAGAGGCGAGTTGAAAAGGGTGCTTCTCGTTCCGACGGGCGCGCTGTTAAACAAGGATACGCCCCTTCAAAAGGAAACGATACCCGGGGTATCGCACGCCGTGACTTTTGAAAGTCACCCGTTTTTGCAATGACCGTTCGGGCGTGAAAATCGCAAAAGAGCAGTGAATTGTTGATGAATAAAATATGTATTTTTTACCGTTAAAAGCGGCTATGCGGTCGAAAGTGTTATAAAAATATGTTAATTTTGTAATAGTTTTGAACAATAAACGTAAATTATGGTGACGATATGGATATTTTTCTCGATTATCTGAAAGTGTTTGCAATCGGCGGTTTCGTGTGTATGTTGGGCCAAATCCTCATCAACAAAACGAAGATGTCGTCGGCGCGTATACTCGTGACGTATATGCTTTTGGGCGTTATACTCGAAGTGTGCGGCGCGTTCGAGCCTATGAAAGAATTTGCAGGCTCGGGCGTAACAATTCCTATTATGGGATTCGGCTCGAATCTTGCCAAAGGCGCGCTGGAAGGCGTGCAAAAAGACGGATTTTTGGGCGCGATTACGGGCGGTATGAGTGCGGTTTCGGCGGGCCTTACGACGGTTATCGTGTGCGGATTCGTGTTCGGTTTATTATCTCGCTCTCGCTCTAAAAAAATATAAAAGCGCAAAACCGTTGCAAAAAGTGCCGACTGAAACGAAAAACGCTCTGAACGGCGTGTGAAATGCGGTTTGAAAATATCGAAACGGCGTT
>CAVKUX010000049.1:0-13118 GCA_963659595.1 Anaeroplasmataceae bacterium
CCGCAATTATTAATTATTAATTATTAATTATTAATTAAAAATCGCATCCTTAGATGCGATTTTTCAAACTCTTTTCAATAAGCGCAATCTTTATCGAGCTTATCAGCACGTCGATTGCAAAATCCATTTCTTCAAGCGAGGGTACGCTGGGCGCGATGCGGATGTTCGAGTCGTTGTCGTCTATTCTGTAGGGAAAAGTCGAGCCTGCCGCCGTAAACTTCACGCCTGCCTCAGAAGCAAGTTCCACAACTCGTTTTGCAGCGCCTTGAACGTCGAGGGAAATGAAATAACCTCCTCTCGGCTTTGACCACGTCACGCTCTGATTGTCCGAAAATGCTTCGTCCATTCTCACTCTGAAAAGGTCGAATTTGGGACGAAGAATCGCTGCGTGTTGCGACATAATATTCTTTATGTTTTCAACGTCTTTCAAAAACTCGACGTGCATGACCTGATTGACTTTGTTCGGGTTGATTCTCTTGAAAAAGAGGCGTTTGAGGATGTCCTGCACGTTGTTTTGAGAGGACGCAAACACCGCTACGCCGCTGCCTGCAAACGTGATTTTTGCGGTTGAAGCGAAGCAGTAAATCATATCAAGCGTGCCTGCCTTTCTTGCCACGTCGAAGATGTTTTTGAGTTTGTCGTCGGTGTCGTAGAGCGAGTGAACGCAGTAGGCGTTGTCCCAGAAAACACGGAAATCTTTGGCTTTCGGTTTGAGGTTTGCCATACGCTCGACCACTTTGTCCGAGAACACGATTCCCGTCGGATTGGAGTATTTCGGCACGCACCAAATGCCTTTGACGCTGTCGTCGTCGCGCACGAGTTGCTCCACGAGATCCATATCCGGACCGTCCGAAAGCATAGGCACGGTTATCATATCTATGCCGAAGTTCTCGCAAATGGAGAAATGTCTGTCGTAACCGGGTGCCGGGCAAATGAATTTGACTTTGTCGAGTTTATTCCAAGGCGTAGAGCCCAAAACGCCGAATTGCATTGCAAACTGCACCACGTTGTACATGATGTCGAGCGACGAGCCGTCGAGCGCGATAACCTCGTCCGCTTTCACTCCCAAAAGTTCGGCAAAGAGTTCTCTTGCCTGCTTTACGCCTGCCGGTTCGCCGTAGTTTCTTGCGTCAAATCCGCTCATCGAAAAGTTGCACTTTGCGGCGTTTTCGAGCATCGGCATGGCGATTTCGAGTTGCTCTTTTGAGGGCTTGCCTCTCGTCATATCCACGCTTCTGCCCGCTTTTTGCAGTTTTTTGTAGGCTTTCTGCTCTTGCTTAAGCAGATTTTCGAGTTCTTCTACGGGCATTGAATTATAGTCCATAATACACCTCTGATTTTTACACTATACGTCGTGTGCGAGCGAAGAGTGTCGCAACACAAAACGCTTTGCAAATTTACCACTGAAAAAATATATCACCGAATCGCAATTTCGGCAATCGTTTTCAAGCAGATTTTCGGCTTAATTTTCAATGCCGAATCGCTCGAAAAAAGTTCCCGTCACCGTCAGTCGTCGCGCTCGCCGTTGCCTCTCACGAGCAAGCGGATGGGCGTTCCCGAAAAGTCGAAACTTTTGCGCAATGCGTTTTCGAGATAGCGTTTGTAACTGAAATGCATAATCGTGGGGTCGTTGACTTTAAGCACGAAAGTCGGCGGCGCGACGGACACTTGCGTGACATAGAATATTTTGAGTTTTTTGCCGAGGTAGGACGGCGGCTCGCTTATGCGGATAGCGTCGCCCACAACCTCGTTGAGAAGTCCGGTCGAAATGCGTTTTCTCGAATTTGCCACGACCTCTTTGCAAAGCGGCAGCAAATTGTCGAGACGCTTGCCGCTGAGCGCGGATATATACACGGATTTGAAATAATCCATATACTTCAAATCCTCTTTGAGTTTCTTTTCGAATTCGTAAATTGTGTGCGTGTTTTTGTCCACCAAATCCCACTTGTTCATAACGATTACGGACGGTTTGCCTTCCTCGTGAACGAAGCCCGCGATTTTGACGTCCTGCTCGGTGAGACCTTCGGTTGCGTCGCACACGACGAGCACCACGTCCGCCCTACGCACTGCGAGCAAACTTCTCATAACAGAGTATCTTTCGAGGTCCTCGTTGACGACTTTTTTCTTGCGCATACCCGCCGTATCGATGATGAGGTACTTGTCGTCGCCCACGTCGAGTTCTGTGTCTATTGCGTCGCGAGTCGTTCCCGCAATGTCGCTAACGATACATCTGTCGTATCCCAAAAGTTTGTTGGTAATCGAACTCTTGCCCGCGTTCGGTTTTCCTACGATTGCGATTTTGATACGTTCGGGGTCTTCGTCCGCCATATGCTCGGGGATAACCTCGAGGATTGCGTCGAGCAAATCGCCGAGTCCCTTGCCTTGCTCTGCGCTGACCGCGTGAGGCTCGCCGAACCCGAGCGCGTAAAAATCGTATACGTTGCTCAAATCGTTGTTGTCGATTTTGTTTACCGCAAGAATTACGGGAAGTTTGGATTTTCTCAAAAACGAACAAACGAGGTTGTCGTCCGTCGTAAGTCCGGTTTTTCCGTCAACGACGTACAAAATCGCGTTTGCCGTATCCACCGCGATTTCAACTTGCGTGCGGATATGTCCCCACATTTCGTCGTCGCTTTTAAGTTCGAGACCGCCCGTATCTATGAGCGTAAACGCTCTGCCGCACCACTCGCAATCCGCATAAATTCTGTCGCGAGTCACGCCGGGCGTATTTTCGACAATAGCGATTCTGCTGCCGGCAAGTCTGTTGAATAGCGTCGATTTTCCGACGTTCGGTCTTCCTACGATAGCCACCAAAGGTTTCATATATTTCACCGTTTCCGTATTTTATCTTCGATTTTTGGCGTATTAAACGCCGTTTTTGTCGATTTTACAAACTTACGCCGCAAAATCGCATTCATTGTTTTCCGTTATTTGTTTTCAAAGTGTTCGACGATTTTTTGCGCCGTGTCGCTGCCGCTGTGCGATATGACGATAATCGGCGCGCCGAGCGCGGCTTCCACTTCTTCGACGGTTTTGTTGTCAAGGAAAGTGTCGGTAAATTCGCGAAGCATATTGTCGGGAATGACGAACGCGTCCGACTTCACGCCGCCCACTTGGTCGATTATATCGCCCGCAGTCACAAGTCCCGCAACCGTCACGCTCTTGCCGAAAAAGTTGTTTACGATTGCGTGTACTTCCGCTTTCAAACCGAGTTTTGCTTCGAGTTTCTTTGCGTACTCTTTGAGTATGGGCGCAAACGATACGCCCGTTATGAGGTCAATTCTTTTGCCGAGATTCATAGTCGGCACTTCCGAAAGGCTGTACTCGAAATTGTCTTTCCAGTCGGCGATAAGTCCCACGCCGTTTTCGATTTGGTCAAACGCGCCGTAGTACGAACTGCTCGGAACGTCTATATTTGCCTTGACGTAATACTCGTCGCTGCACCAACAAAAATTGCCGCCGTATTCCGCATTCAATCCCTCGACGAGTTTTATGGTATCTCTCGCATTCTGCTCGTCCACCGCTTTGAGTTTTGCAAGCGTTTCTCTATGTCCCGTCATACCCACGGGCACGACCGCAACCGTTTCCACGCCCTCAACCGAGTGCAACCCTCGTATGCTGTCCTCGAGCACTTTGCCGTCGTTCACGTCGGGAACGACAACGAGTTGCGTGTGCATTTTTATGCCGTTTGCGCCCAGTCTGCGCATTTGGTCGGGCAACTTTCTCGTGTTCGGATTTTTGAGAATATACGTTCTTATATCGTCGTCCCACGCGTGTACGGAAATATAAAGCGGACTGAGTTTCAAGCGAATCACTCTTTCGATTTCTTCTTCCGTGACGTTGGTCATAGTGACGTACGAGCCGCACATAAAACTGTAACGGTAGTCGTCGTCCTTGACGTAGAGGCTTGGGCGCATATTTTTGGGAAGTTGGTCGACAAAACAGAAAATGCACTTGTTTTTGCACACGACGGGTTTCATATCGATTGCAAATTCGAGTCCGAGCGACTGCCCTTCTTTTTTGTGGACTTTTATGGTATGCTCTTTTCCGTCGCGCAAAATATCCACCGAAAATTTCTTTTCGTTGTCGTAGAAAAGGTAATCGAGTTCGTCGACCATTTTGTAGCCGCCTATACGCAGCACGTCGTCGCCGAGCCTAAATCCTTGTTTTTTTGCAATATCGTTAAGTTTGGTTATCTTTGGCATATCGAATCCTGTTTTCCGTTTATATCTATGCTGCGTTCTTCCTCTACGAGCGAGAACTATAACTTTAATTTAAGCTTCCCCTTTCCTCACGCAGTGAATGATATCGCTTATGGCGATGATATCACTTTGTGATGATATCGTGCAATTATGCACGATGATATCCAAACGTCGTTTGGGTTATGGAATATTCAAATATTCCGCAACTGCGTGCAAAGCACGCACCCACCAAGCAGATAATTTAGCGAAATTGCGGCAGGATTTTTTGCCCGTGCTTGAACGGATAGCACAAATTCTCTGCGCGGTTAGCAGAGCAATAAATCAAGCAAGGCTCTCGGCGAGACGCACATTTGCGTGTTGCCGTTGCCTTAGCGACGATTTTTGCTCACACAGCGATATATGCGGTCAAAAAATGAGCAATATTTTCGAGCGAACTCATTTCCACCCACTTCTTGCCGTTGGATGCGATTTTCTCGCCTACGTCCGACTGCAAGAGCCTGTACAACAGACCTACGATATCGAGATCGCGGTAGGCAACGAGGCAAAGTTCGTGCGAGGCGAGATAGGATATATCCGCCTGCTCGTGTTCGCCGCTCTTTGCAACTATGCTCGGCACTCCGAGTTTGAAGCACTTGTAGAGCGTTGCGGGGTCGTACTGCGTGATTGCCACGTCGCAGACGGGCAGACAATCGTCCGCTTGTTCGCCGTTTTGCAAAAACAAAACCTTGGTTTCGGGGGCTTTGACCGCCATAGCCGACAATGTTTGGAGCATACGCTCGTCTTTGACGTACACGGCGAGATTTGCGATTTCGCCTTGATCGAGAAGAAGAGAAAATATGTTTTCAAGTTGCTTTTTTTCCTGCACGTTGACGTAGACGGTTTTGACTTTCGGAAGTCCTGCCTCTTGCTTTTTGAGTGCGATTTCCTCTCTTGTTTTAGGCACTGCCTCGTAGGGAAGTCCCATCACCATAATGTTTTTGGATTTTATGCCTTGTCGCACCAAATCGGCTTTTACGTCCGCATTTTCGACGATAAACACATTGGTTGCGTCATCATGCACTCGTTTGGGAAGCGTGAATGATTGGAGCATATATATGATTTGCGTGTTGAAGCGCGCTCTGCGCTTTGCCTCGACTGCGCAATGATGAGCGTACGGCGTAACGCACAAAATGTACTCGGGATGAAAACGCTTGATGAGATTGTTTATGCGGTTGACGCGCTTTGACAAACTTTTGAGTTTGAACATATCGCGGATTACGCCCTTGTCCTTTTTTTCGAGCAGATACTGATACTCGCTTCCGCTGTCCATAAGCCTGTCGAGAGCGGAAAGTTTGGTTGCCGAACCGTACTTGTCGTCGCTTACGACGACGACGTTGTGCGTGCCGATTTTGCGTATTGCCTCTGCGATTTTTTGCGATATTTCGTCGCTTTCGTCGCGTGAGGTGAGTATCAAAATAATGCGTTTTCTATACATTTTTGCACCTTCTTTTTTCAAAAAACAACGTCGTTTTTGCACGTTTTTTGAAAATCCGATTGCCGTTTATCTCTTTTTTCCGTTGCGATTTTATGTCAGTCCTTGACGATTACGGGGATGATTATCGGGAATTGTCTGTCCTTGTAGAACAACTTTCTCACTGCTTTTTTGACCATTCTCGCAATCTCGTTGACGTCCGCTTTGTCGAAGTCCGCGCCGTTTATCGTGTCCACGGTTACGTTCTTTATGGAATTTACCGCGTCGTCTGTGAGGTTGAATCCTCTCGCCACGATATCCACGCCGCCAACGACCTTGCCCTGATCGGTATCGACAGCGCAAAGCACCACGAGCATACCGTATTCTGCAAGCGATTTTCTGTCGTTTACGACGGATTTGCCGTCTTCGAGAACAACGCCGTCGACGTAGGCGTTGCCTGCCGTGACGTTCGAGTGCTGTCTTATTCCCTTGTGGTTTACGCCGTAGCACTCGCCGATGTTCGGAATGACGATATTCTTTGACGGAACGCCCAGCATTTTTGCGATTTCGGCGTGCTTGAACTGATGACGATATTCGCCGTGTACGGGCATAAAGTATTCGGGATGCACTAGGGTGAGCATAAGTTTGAGTTCCTCCTCGTATGCGTGGCCCGAAACGTGGATGTCGTTCATTGCGTCGTAGATGACGTTTGCGCCCTTTCTGAAGAGGTCGTTTATCACGTCGTACACGGATTTTTCATTGCCCGGTATAGGAGACGAGGACAACACGACAAGGTCTTGCGGTCCGATGTTAATCTTGTTGAACTCACCCTTGGAGAGTTTGTTGAGAGCGGAAAGCGGCTCGCCTTGCGAACCCGTTGCCAAAATGACCGTTTCGCTCGGGAGCAGTTTGCCCACGCTGTCGGCGATTACGCCCTTCGGAACTTGCAACTCGCCGCAAGCGGAGGCAACGTCAACCATACCTTTCATACTTCTGCCTGCAAGCACGACTTTTCTGTGGTACTTGTGAGCGAGGGTAAGCACTTGTTGCACGCGGTAGTTTGACGAGGCAAAGCATGCGATGACGATTCTCTTGTCGAGATTCGAAGCAAAGATGTTTTCAAGCGTTTGTCCCACGACTTTTTCGGACGTGGAACTGCCCTTTCTTTCGACGTTCGTTGACTCGCCGAGCATGAGAAGCACGCCCTTTGCGCCGATTTCGGCAATGCGACCGATGTCGGTTTTCTTGCCGTCGATGGGCGTATTGTCAATCTTGAAGTCGCCCGTGACGAACACCGTGCCGACTTGCGTTTGGATTGCGAGAGCGCACGCCCCCGCCATAGAGTGACAAACTTTGATAAACTCGATTTTGAATCCGCCGAGCGTTATCGTATCGCCCGCCGACACAACGACAAGATTGCATTTTTTGCCGTTTTTGTCGAGTTTTCTTTTCAAAAGCCCGATTGTGAGCGCAGTGCCGTAGACGGGAATGCTCTTTAAGTCGTCCGCATAGTACGGAATCGCGCCGATGTGATCCTCGTGACCGTGAGTAAGCACGATGCCGCGAAGTTTGGATATGTTCTCTTTGACGTAGGTTATGTCGGGTATGATTGCGTCGATGCCGGGGGCTTCCTCGCTTGTTGCGAAAGAAACTCCGCAATCGACGATAATCATATCGTCGCCGCACTCTATTGCGGTCATATTTTTGCCCACCTCGCCTACGCCGCCAAGGAAGGTCACTTTGACTGTTTTTGCGTTTTTTGCCATTATATTTCTCCGATTAATCTGAATTTTTTTATGCGGTAGTTCTCCTTTCAAGCGACGATTTCTCGCCGCCACTTAAAGTTATTAGCAAACAATAACGAGTTTTGTTTTTACACGCATATTTTTCTAATTTACTATATTACAACAAAACGCGCGCTTACGCAAGAGTTTCGCCAAAAAGTGCCGAAAACCATACGCCCTCTCGAAAAAAAATCTTTACAAACCTCGCTTTTGCATTTACGATTATAGTATAGAAAGTCGCGTTTGCGGATGCGATTATGACTATAAAAAGGAGAATTTTATGAGAGTTTACAATTTCTCGGCAGGTCCGAGTATGCTTCCGCTCGAAGTCATCGAGGAAGCGGGCAAAAATATCGCCGACTACAACGGTTCGGGTATGAGCGTTATGGAAATGAGCCACCGCTCGAAATGGTATGACGCAATCAACACCGAAGCCCTCGACCTCGTGCGCGAACTTATGAATCTTCCCGACGACTATCACGTCATTATGGTTCAAGGCGGCGCGTCCACGCAATTCGAGGCGATTCCCCTCAACCTTTTGAAAACGGTAAAAGCGGACTATATCGTGACCGGCAACTTTGCCAAAAAAGCATATAAAGAAGCGCAAAAATACGGCGATATTCGCCTTGTCGCTTCAAGTGAAGACAAAAAATTCACCTACATTCCCAAAACAACGCGCAAAGATTTCAGACAAGACGCAAGTTACGTCCATATCACCGAAAACAACACCATTTTCGGCTTGAAGTACAACACGTTGCCCGACACAGGCGACGTACCCCTCGTTGCGGACTTGTCCTCGTGCATTATGAGCGAGGTCATCGACCCGAAAAAGTATTCCCTCATTTATGCGGGCGCGCAAAAAAATCTCGCACCTGCCGGCGTAACCCTCGTCATCGTCAAAGAGGATATGCTCGGCGGCGAACTTCCCGTCTGCCCCACTATGCTCAAATATCGCACCCAAATCGACGCAAACAGTTTGTACAACACACCGCCTTGCTGGTCGATTTATATGATGATGCTCAACCTTCGTCACCTCAAAAAACTCGGCGGCGTAAAGGTTATGGAACAAATCAACCGCGAAAAAGCCAAAATGCTCTACGACTTTATCGACGAGAGCGACTTCTACAACAACTTTGTCGAGAAAGAAAGCCGTTCGCTCATGAACGTACCCTTTGTGTCGCCCAGCGACGAACTCAACGCCAAATTTGTCAAAGAAGCCGAGCAAGCGGGGCTTGTCAGCCTCAAAGGTCACAAACTCGTGGGCGGTATGAGAGCGTCGATTTACAACGCAATGCCCGTCGAAGGCGTGAAAGCACTCATCGAGTTTATGAAAAAATTCGAACTCGAAAACAAATAATCTAAGGCGAGGCAAACTATGGACATACTCAAACTCAATTCTATATCCAAACTCGCAAATCCCGTGCTTGAGGGCTACAATCTCACCGATTCGAGCGAAAATCCCGTCGGCATACTCGTGCGCTCTTTCAAAATGGAAGAATACGCCGTTCCGTCCTCCCTTTTGGCAGTCGCAAGAGCGGGCGCAGGCGTAAACAATATACCGCACGCCGACTACGCTAAAAAAGGCATTTGCGTGTTCAACACCCCGGGCGCAAACGCAAACGCCGTCAAGGAACTCGTCATTGCCGCCCTTATCATAGGCGCGCGCAACGTGTCGGAAGCAATCGAGTGGGCAAGCACGCTTAAGGGCGACGACGTGGCAAAGCAAGTTGAAAAAGGCAAAGGTCGGTTTGCAGGCAGCGAAATCGCAGGCAAAACACTTTGTGTTTTGGGTCTCGGCGCGATTGGCAGAAAAGTCGCGATATCCGCGCACGCACTCGGAATGAATATCGTGGGTTACGACCCTTTTATATCCGAAGCGGCAAAAGCGGAAATCCCGTTTGTTACGATTTTCGACACGATGCAATCCGCTTGGGCGGACGCAGACTTTGTGACCCTTCATATGCCGATGAACGAGCAAACAAAAGGGCTTGTAAACTCCGCAAGTCTTGCGACAATGAAAGACGGCGTGATTATAATCAACGCCGCTCGCGGTGAACTTTGCGACGTAAACGCAATAAAAGCCGCACTCGAAAGCAAAAAACTCCGCAAATATGTCGTGGATTTCCCCGACGAAAATTGCATAGGCGTGCAAGGCATTGTTGCAATACCGCACCTCGGCGCATCCACCGAAGAAGCCGAAGACAATTGCGCCGTTATGGCGGCGACCGAACTTAAAGACTATCTCGAAAACGGCAACGTTACGAACTCCGTCAATTTGCCCAACGTCAAAGCACCGAAAACCGCCTCTCATCGTTACACCGTCATTTCGACGGATACTGGCGAAAACAGATTCGGCGGAATCAGCGCGACGAGAAACGGACTTCGCTATACGATTATCGACACCGAAACCGATTTGACAGTCGACGGCGACGACGTGATAAGGGCAAGAAAAGTTTATTGACAAAAAAAGTTTACGACAAATCAAAATTTGCAAGGGCAGGCGCAACGCCTGCCCTTTTTTTGTAAAAAAACCGTTCAACATCATATCGCTACGCCGGATTCCCACGCTGACGCTCGGAATGACAGACGGAAGATTCAAAATCGGGTGTGGGTGTCCCACCCAATGGTCATTGCGTCAATGTCGAGTGAGGAAACTTGCTTGCAAGGGTTTGCGAACGACGATATTTTTGGAGTGATTGCATTTGCACTTGTGCAAATTAAAGCCGTAGGCTTGCGCTTAAAGCGCACAATCACCGTGGAGGAACAACATAAGTCGCGACGTGTAGGTCAAGGCGACAGCCGCATAAAAAACAATATCGCAGTGCGACAATGGCATCAAATTTTGCTTCAAGTATAACAGAAAATTAAACACGAATCGTGTTTGAATTCGACAAAGCACAACACGATTCGTGTAATATGTTAAAATATTTATGCTTATTTTGAGCGATTTTTGCTTGTTTTGACGAAAAATAGTGGATTTTGCAACACAAATCGTGTTTTATGGTTTCTCTATAACTTTTGCGATTTTTCGCAAAGTGCTGTTGAGTCCGTCAGAAAAACTGCCCCTTTCGACGTATATTTCGCAAGGTTTTTCCTTGATTATCGCATCGAGCAAATTGTATTCTTCCTCGTCGAACAATCTCACGATTTCAACTCTGCGCCTTTCGGTCAGATTCTCGACGATTTTGCCGTCGGTTGCGATTATGTTCTTTCCACCGCCGCTTCCCGATATAAAAGCCGCTATATCGAAAACGTCTTTGTCGCCTTCGCTTCCTTCGAGCAATCTCGACGCTACGTCCGCAATTTCCGCCCAAGCGTCTTTGAGCGAGCGCATACGAAAATTGAAAAGTCCGTCTATGTTGTAGTCCATCGAATCGGACAAAACCTTAGCCACGACGTTTTCTTCAAAGTCTCTGTCAAAATGAAGCATGGAGCAAATCAGCGCGCACTTTGCGTACGACATACGGTGAACTGGCAATCTTTCCAAAAAGAATCTGAGTTTCAGATAGGACAAAAACACGACCGCAAGCGTGCGATACATTTCGTTTTCGATTTTTTGCGAAACGTCGCAGGACGAGGCCAGATATATCCATATTCTCTCGTCGTTTTCTTCCGTTGCGTAGGATACGTCTTTTGTGCATTGAAGTTTTTTGAGGATATAGTCGATTTCCCTTGCGTACTCTTTGCCGATGCTAATCACGTTTGACCACATACAACTATTGTATGCAAACGCTATACAAAAATTAGTGGAATATTTTGTAGAAGGCAAAAAGAAAGGAACGCCTTGTAAAAACGTTCCTTAAATACTATTTTTGCGCCTTTGCTTTGCGCTCAATTGATTTTTATCACTTTGCAACCGCCGTTTCTTGTGTCCACTTCGATTGTAATTTCAAAATCGCTGAATTTTTCTTCGAGTTCGATGATATATGTGTAATAACTGTTTTTCAGATTTTTCCCGTTATAGTTGAAGTCCGCTTCGATGTCGTCAACCTTGAAGTCGTCCTTGCTTGTCGCGTTGACGTATGTGAGGTTTGGCGAATCGGCGACAAATTCCAACGCTTTTGTCTTTGCTATGTCGATGCAAGCGGATTTTGAATACACCGCCGACTTTTTGGCATAGGACGCTGCCGAGCCGAACACGCCGCCCAAGATTGCGCCCACGACAAGCAGTGCGCACACGAGCGAGCAGAACGGAATGACGATATATCTCCACTTGAATTTCTTTTTTGCTTTTTTCACGTCCTCTGCGTCCGCTTCCTTGACGGGCGATTCCTCGCGCACGGACTCGTTTTGCAAAAACTCGTTGGCTTTTGCAAGTTGCTCTTTCACAAACTGCTTTTCTTCTTCGGTGGCTACGCCGTCCTCGAAGTGTTTGAACGCTTCGTCGAAATTCATATATCTGCCTCCAAAATTTCTTTGAGTTTGAGCCTTGCTCTATACAGTTGAATTTTCACGTTGTCCGTAGATTCGCCGACGATAGACGCAATTTCTTTGACGGACATCGAGTCGAAATAATAGAGCCGCACGACCTCGCGGTAGCCGTCTTTCAAGAGGGATATCGCTTTGTAGAGCGCGCGGTATTCGTCCTTTTGAATCACGTCGTCCACAAGCGATTCGTCCGACTGCACGTCGCCCTCTATCCCTTCGATTCGCTTGTTCTTTCTGAGCATATCGAAGTAAAGATTGCGGCACACCTTAAACAGCCAGAACTTGAAGCCGTCCTTTTCCTCGTCGATAGAGCGGATTGCTCGCATATACGCCTCTTGCACGATGTCCTCGGCAAGCGTGCGATTATGGCAGAACGAAAACACATACAAGAGAGCCTCGTTGTAGTATTTTTTGAACAGGTTTTCCCAAGCGGTGTTTTTCATTCATTCCTCACTATAAAGACGTTGCTATCGTATTTTGGTTACTGAATTTCGATATATATTTTCAAAAAACTCGATATTTTCGCACTTTTTTCGATATTTTAGGCACTATCAAACGGTTGCGTTTGAGGTCAAATACTCTTTTGGCGTCATTCCGTACTCTTTTTTGAAGCACTGTATGTAGTGCGTTTGCGAGCAGAACCCCAAATAATATCCGATTTCGCCGTACTCGACGCCGCTTGCAAGCAACGCTTTCGACGCTTCGAGTTTTTGCGAAACGATGTACTTGTGCAAACTTACGCCGACATACTTTTTGAATTTTTGCGACAGATATCCCGCGCTCACGCCGCACTCGCTCGCAACGTCGTCGCAAGTAAGCCTTTCGTGAAGCCTTGCGCTCACCGCCTTTATCGCCTTGCGGATATACGGCGGATATTCCAGTCTTTGGCGATGACTTCTCACGAGCATAGTGAGTTCGGTTGCCTTGTCGATGAGAAAATTCATTATTTCTTCGGGCGAATCCGTCTTGTCCACCGTCTGAATGTACGCGTCCGAGAGGTTGTACGCCTCGCTTTCCATAAGTCCGCCTTCGACGGCATAACGCGTGGCAAGCGTGATGCAACTAACCGCCAAATACTTCATTTGCCTAAGGTTATCGTCGCTCATTCTTCCCACAACCAACGCCTCGCTCATAAAACTCGCCATATTGGTTTTAAGCCCTTCGATATCGCCGTTTTTAATGCAAGTGTAGAACGCCACTTCACGACTGTACGGCGTATGCGCAACGCCGCTTTCTCGTTGCTCGAACTGGGGA
>CAVKUX010000050.1:0-12955 GCA_963659595.1 Anaeroplasmataceae bacterium
CGCAGTTGCGGAATATTTGAAAGCAGTTTTTCCGCTTGTCATTCAGAGGAGCAACGTCGTTGCGACGTAGGAATCCAGCCGTAGGCGCATTTCGCTTCGCTTGATTGTCACGGTACAACATTCGTTGTCCCTCACAATGACATATGGATAATTCAAATCTTCCGCTCAACTGCGCACGAAGTGCGCTTCACCAAGCAGATAATCTTGCGAAACTGCGGCAGGATTTTTTGCCCGTGCCAATGCATACGGCACACACCCACCAAGCAAGCACTCGCGCGGAATTGTGGCTGGATTCTTTGTCCGTCTTATTCGGGAGAGTAAAGAGAGCTTGCGCGGTTAGAGATTGCGAGAACAAGTGCGGTTTTTGACAATCGCCCCAAAAGTTATCATTTCTATTTAGGGGATTCCCACGCTATGCTCGGAATGACGGTATGGGCGATTGCCTTTGCCGCAACGCCGTTTAAGCAATGTGCGCGGTTAGTAGCGCAATAAATCGAGCAAGGCTCTCGGCAATACGCACATTTGCGTGTTGCCGTTGCCTTAGCGACGATTTTTGTACTTGCAACTCCGTTTGAGCAATTAATTTATTGAACGTTATTTTCTATGTCTTGCGAGTTGTCGGAAGCGACGGCAAGATTTTCGTCTAAGGCTCGTTCTTCTTGCATTTCTATATCGCCGTTTTTAAGTTCGCTTTCGACCTCTGCGATTTCCTCTTTCGCTTCTTCCGTTTCGTCTGCTTCTTCGGCGGCTTTGCGCGCTTCGATTGCGGCAATCATTTCGTTCATCTTAGTTTCGTTCAAGAAGAACTTCTTCTTATAAATGATGAGCGCAACCGCCATAAACACCATAGGAATAGCGCATGTGCAAACAAGCAATATCATTGTGCTTTGCTGTCCGCCCGAAGAGGCTTGCAGTGCGTTGACAACGTCTTGTTTTGTCATGTCGGTGATAAGTCCCTTGTCTATGTCGGCAAACTGGTTTGTGTATGTCAGCACGCCTGCGACGATATACACAAGCGACACAAGCCCTTGCATAAGCGCAGATCCCATCTTTGCCGTGAAAGGGCGCAGCGCAAAAATCAAACCCTCGTCGCGCCTGCCCGTCTTGTACTCGTTGTACTCGACGGTGTTTGCCATGTTGATGACCATAATCATATAAAATCCGCCGCCCCAGCCTGCAATCGTATACGCAAGGAAAGTCAAGATAAAGCGGAGTGTGATTTTCATATTCAGCACTTCAAACAGCACGATTTTCGGCACGGTCAATCCGAGAACCATCATCAAACCGTAACCGATAATGAGCGCAAGTCCGCACGAGTAAAGCAACTTGTCGCGCCCGAATTTTTTGGCAAAAGCAGGATAGAACAACGTGAACACGGTCGATACGACGGCATATCCCAAACCGAACACCGTCCAGAGAGTGCCGTTGTAGGCATTGTCGAAGTATATGTACATCATTCCCAGACCGCCACCCACAACGTTTGTGCCGACGTTGAATAGAAGCATCACCAGTGCGCTCCACATAATCTGGTCGTTTTTGAAAAGCACCTTGAACATGTCCTTGACTTTCATAGGCGGTGTTTTCATCAACTTTTTGGGGAGCGGTTTTTCTTTCACGCCGAATATGGTGAACATTTGAAAACCGCACATCAACACAACTGCCACAATAGCCATAATGCCGAATGCCGTTGTCGAATTGCCGCCGACGGGTTTTTCGCCCATGGCAAAAGTCGGGATGACAAGACCTGCAAGTCCGCCGCCTATTCCTGTCGAAATCGACGCAAACGTCATCAATTTGTCGCGATCGTGCGGATTGTTGGTGAGAGTGGGCATCATTCCCCAATAGGAAATGTCGTTCATCGTAAACGTTATGCTGAAAAGGAAATACATTGCGGCAAGCAATCCGATAAATCCCCATCCCTGCGCCGGCACGGTGAACAGCGTCACGATGACAACCGACGTCGTAAGTGCGCCGATGAGTTGCCACGGTTTGTATTTACCCCATTTTGTGCGGGTGTTTTCCACGATGCCGCCCATGATCGGGTCGTTCAAAGCGTCGAAAATGCGCGCCGCTATGATGATGAACGTGATAGCGGTAAATTGCGCCGGATTTAAGTTTTTCGTAAAAACGCAAAACGACAGTAAATATCCGTTGAAAAGGTTGTACAAAAAATCCCTTCCCAGTGTGCCGAGCGAATACATAAACAGATTGCGATTTGACAGTTTTTCGCCCACTTGCGAAGAACCCGTCACTTCGGCACTTTCAACTGCCGATACGTTTGTTTCTTCCTGCATAATTGTCCCCTTAATGCTTAATATGATTATTGTATCAAAACGAACACCTCATTTCAATAGCAAACGAAAAATAATCGACATGTATTAAAAAAACTTTTTTTCAAACGATAACAGCAAAAAAACGCTTGCCTGAAAAGCGATGAAAAATATAAAAACATCGAAAAAACGCAAAAAAATACCTATATTTTTTCAATCGATATTTACATTTTTACGACTATGTGTTAATATACTTGTCGTAGGATAACTCATAAAAAACAACTATGTGAGGATTTATTATGGCAAAACGTAAAGGTGATTATTTCGGACTCGGTCGTGTTTTAAGCATTATTCTTGCAATCATTCCCGTCACGTCGTGGATTCTCGGCGCTGCCACAAGATTTTCGGAAGGCAAAATCGTTGCGGGACTTCTTCGTTTGATTTTTGGCTTCAACATCGTATGGATCGTCGACCTTATATTGATGATTGTCAAAAAGTCGATTTGGCGTCTTCTCAACTGCTGATAAGGCAACCGACTCGATATGACGATAGAATTTGAAAACAAAGTATTCCAAGACAAAAAGCAGGCTCTATGCGAGTTTGCTTTTTGTCACTTCCCCGTCACTGTGAAAATCGACGGTGAGGAACTTCGTTTCGACTGGTTCAGTGATTTGGAAAAGTATATTCTGACCCACTGAACCGATAGTTTAACAATTGAAAACGTACAGATAAAAGGCGCGTTGCGTCTTTTATTTTTGCCGCAATTGACAAAAAGCAACCGACAAAGTGCGGTTGCTTTTCAAAATATGTCGCAAGTTTAGATGTACAAAAGCGTGCTTCGAGTTTGTTTTATTTGTTCATAACTTCGAGACATTGTGCAAAGAATTTCGTTGCGGTTTCCATTGCGTCTATACTCACTCGCTCGTTGATTGCGTGGATACGCTTTTGATCGTCCAACGTCATCAGAAACGGCGTAAAACGATAGATGTTGTCGCATACGTCGCCGTAATAGCGGCTGTCGCTGTTTGCGATAAACATATACGGTGCGGTGACCATAGTCGGGAAAATTTGCTTGATTGCAACGTTCAAATCGCGCCACGGTTTTACGTCGATGGACGAAACCGCAGTTGCTTCCGTACCCTTGCCGTGTCTTTCGACTTTGACGTTTTTACCGAGAAGTTTTTGAGTGTATTCAAGCACTTCGTCGCTCGTCACGCCCGTGATGATTCTCGTGTTGATATTTGCCGTAACCTTGGGCGGAATGACGTTTTCGGCGTCGCTTCCGTGCAACATCGTCTGCGCGAAAGTCGTCGAAATGAGCGAGTTTGTGAGCGGTATTTTTTTGAATCCGAATTTGAGAATCGGACTCAAAATATCCCTGTTGACAAGTATGAATCTAAGCGGGAATTTGACGTGCGGAGCAATGAGTTTGAACGTTTGCTTCGTCGCAGGCGTCCATTTGCTCGGCATCGGGTGTTTGTCGAGTTTGACAAGCGCCTTGCCCAAAATTGCCGCCGCCGACGGCTTCGAGGGATTGGACGCATGACCGCCCGATTTTTCGACCGTCAAAGTCATATTCATATTGCCCTTTTCGCAAGTGGCGATAAGCCCGAACAATTTGTCCTCGCCTATCATCTTGCCGTCGATAATCGTACCGCCCTCGTCAACTATGTATTCGAGGCGGATATTCTGCTTTTTCAACCAGTCGCAAATATGCGCCGCGCCTTCTTCCGTCCACGCTTCCTCGTCGTGTCCGAAGCAGAAATACACGTCGCGCTCGGGCTGCCAGCCTTCCGACAACAGTTTCTCTGCGGCTTCCAAAAGGGAAATCATCGTGCCCTTCATATCCTGCGTTCCGCGTCCCCAAATAAATCCGTCGTCTATCGTTCCGCCAAACGGCTCGTAATCCCAACCCTCTTTCGGTGCGGGAACGACGTCTTGGTGCGCCAAAAACGCACCGGGAAGCAACGTCGAATCCTTGCCCGTGAACTTAAACACAAGGCTGTAATTGTTTATGACGGTCTTTTGCGCCGCCTTATGCACGAGCGGATAAGTCTTTTCGAGCCACGCGTGATAGTCCAAAAACGGCTTGTCTACGCCCTCGAATTCGCCAACCATCGACACGGTGGGAATTTGAACGGCTTCGGAAAGGTGTTTTGCGATAAGGTTCTTGTCGAAATCTCTCGCCTTATACTCGCCGACATCTACTTCTTTGGGTTTGCACAGGAGCGTGCGTATAATCATCGTTGTCAAAAGCATAACGATTTACCTCTTAATCTTAATATGGATATTATAATATCGATTTTTAACATTTGCAAGGTTTATCTGCCGATTTACACTACAATTGTTGCAAATTTTGTCATCGTTATCGTTTTGCAACGTCGACAATAAACGGCGCTGAAATCGATGCATACAAACAACGCCTTTTTATAATCTTTTGCTTCTTTGCACAATTTCGTCAGATGGCATAATCACGATATTAGGTTTTTAAGGAAGATTTTTTCGTTTCCGTTATTAAATAAGTTTTTATCCAAGAAATTTCCTATGAAACAAATAATGATTTCACGTCATATCCGCTTATTAAAACCAATCGGTATCCATGTCACTTATAGCATTTTCATAACAAAATCGATTCGCAAATATACTTTTGGCGTTGCATGTCCTATTATAACTGTGATTTCATCTGTTATCACATCATACTGTAATTTCAAAATATTTAACCTGCTTTTACATTACCTTAGCAGCAATGTGACCGTAACCGTCGTGCCGACGCCGAGTTTAGAGGTTAGGGATAAATCGGCGTTGTAGAGCGTACAGATATGCTTCACGATTGCAAGACCGAGTCCCGTGCCGCCCGTTTCGCGAGAGCGGGATTTGTTGACGCGATAGAACCTTTCGAATATGCGCTGCTGGTGCTTCTCTTCGATGCCGATGCCATCGTCTGCAACGGTGAGCGTAGTATGCGACGCGTCGGGCGAGACAGTCACTTTCACGAATCCGCCGCTACGGTTGTACTTCACGCCGTTTTCCACAAGATTTTTGACAAGTTCTATTGCGTGTTCCCTTTCCATTCTGACGATAGCGTCGCCTTCTACGGATATTTGCACGTTCTTCTCGGCGGCAACGGGCGCAAGGCTTTCTTTTACGCTTTCGGCGATTTTGGCAAGACTCACGTCTTCGGGGTTGACATCTTTTTGCGATTCAAGTTCGCTCAAATCAAGCATATCTTTGAGCAGAACGATTATTCTCGTGACTTCCTTGTCGATTTTATCGGACAGAGCCTTTGTTTCCTGCTCGCTCGTTTGCAGCCCGATGACATCGTTGAATCCCTTGATTGCGGTGAGCGGCGTTTTTAGTTCGTGCGAGGCGTTGGCAAAGAACTCGCTTCTTGTTTTCTC
Source organism: Anaeroplasmataceae bacterium (assembly GCA_963659595.1). Lineage (GTDB taxonomy): Bacteria > Bacillota > Clostridia > Christensenellales > CAG-917 > CAG-475. The sequence goes on from CAVKUX010000050.1 coordinate 5,669, forward strand.
GCTTGTTTTAATCGCAGTGATGTCGCTCAAAACCAAGACTTCAGTCTCGTTTTCGAGGGCGCACACTGAAACCATATAGAATTTACCGTCGCTTGCGTACTCGAAATCGCAACTCGTACCGTTCTCGAGGCAATCCGAAACGTGTGCGGAAAATCCTTTGTCTGCGGTGAGTACGGTGTGGTTTTTACCGACGACGTCTTTAAGGTCGAACACCACGCAGGCGTTCTTGTTTATGGAAACTATATCGCCGCTCTTGTTCAACACGACGATTCCGTCGGAAATATTGTCGAGGATATAGTCGAGTTTTTGCTTGTCGTCCGACTCTCGGCGCATAGAATCGCGAAGTTTTTCGCTCACGTCGTTTATCTCGACGAGAATTGCGTTGATTTCCTTGTCGCTCGACGATGGAATAGACGGAACGTACGAGCCGTTTTTGACAGCTTCGAGGTTGGTTTTTACGTCTTTGAGCGGTTTGAGGATTCCGTTTGAAGCCGCAATGCTCGCAAAATACGACACCACAAGCACACCTATAAGCACGCACACCATGACGACTATGCTTTTTTCGACATACCCCTTTACGCTCTCGACCGCAATCGCAACTCGCACGAAAACGTAACTGTCGCCGACGTTCACTTTTACGGCGTAATACACCATATCCTTTTTGAGCGTATCGCTGTATCTCGTGACGACTTGGGGCGAGCCTTTGAGCGCGTTTTGAATTTCCTCTCTGTCGAGATGTTGCACGCCGATTGCGTCCGCGCTTTGGCTGTCCTTTATCGCAACGCCGGTTGCGTCGACTATTGTCAACCGAATATGCGCGGGCACGTTCTCGGTTATATTTTCGTTGTAGTTTGCCGCATAAATATTTGCCACGTCGACGATTTCCTTTTTCGCTTCGTCAAAGCGTTCGTCACGCGCTACCGACAATCCCGAAAAAAATATTGCTAAAATCGCAACGGTCAAAATGATGACGTTGAATAAAACAAGTTTGTTTTTCATTTCAGTACATACCCCACGCCTCGCACGGTTTCGATTTGAGCCGTCGAATCGGCAAGCAGTTTCCTCAAATCCGCAATATGGATATCGAGAGTTCTCGTTTCGCCGTAGTTGTCTCCCCATACGCTGTCGAGAAGCGTATTGCGCAAAAGCACGTTTTGCGAGTTTTGAACGAGCAGTTTTAAAAGTTCGTATTGCTTCAACGTGAGTTTCTTTTCCTCGCCCGAGATAATCACGCAATGGGTCGAATCGTCGATACTAACGTCCTTATACGCAATCGCGCTCTTTTGCGATTTGCGAAGTTTTGCGTTGATTCTCGCAACGAGTTCCAACACGCCGAACGGTTTTGCGAGATAGTCGTCCGCACCCAAATCGAGCCCGCGCACCTTGTCGATTTCGGTGGATTTTGCCGAAACCATAATCACGGGAATATCACTCGTTTGCGAGTTGCTTTTCATTGCTTTGAGAATCTCGTATCCGTCAAGACCGTCGAGCATTATGTCCAAAATCGCAAGGTCGCATTTCCTTGCCGAAAGCGCGCTCAAAAAGTCCTCGCCGTTTTGGAAACACTCGATTTCAAAACCAGCGTTTTTAAGCGCGTACGCGTATACTTCGCGTATGGATTGTTCGTCGTCAACTGCATAAATAAGGCGTTTATTTTCCATTTTGTCACCGTAAAGCGTCAATTGTGTGTTTTGTTTAACTTTGACTGTGATACCCCGTCACCGCATATTCCGCCCACTCGCCTATGTTTACGGCGTGGTCGCCTATGCGTTCGAGATACTTTGCTATCATCATAAAAAGTATTGCCTGTTCGGCGTTTTCGGGGTTCTTTTTTATGAGTTCCACGAGGTCGGATTTGACGATTTCAAACAATTCGTCCACCCTGTCGTCGCGCTTGTCGAGCCCTCTTGCCGTGTCCAAATCTCTGTTGATATAACTCGACACGCCGTCCTTGACCATACCTATGGCAAGTTTGGACATAAGTTCGATATGCTCTGGTTCTTTGATAAATTTATCGTCCTTGAATTGCAAACTTATCTCGGATATATCCGCGGCTTGGTCGGCTATGCGCTCGAGGTCGGTTATCATTTTCAAAGCCGCCGACACATCTCGAAAATCGCTTGCGACGGGGTGTTCCATAAGCAGAATTTTGAGGCAATCCTGCTCGATTTCTCTTTGTTCGTCGTCAATATTTTTGTCCTCTTCGATGACTTCTTTTGCAAGGTCCTTGTCAAGATGTTTGAGTGCTTTTATGGACTTTTCGATTGCGATTTGCGTGTCGTGACACATCGCCACGAGTTTGTTGAACACAAGATTGAGTTCCTGTTCATATTTGTTTCTTATACTCATAGTTTATCTGTTATTCCTCCTTATATCAAGCGATTTTTCGCATATAGTTTCCGATTGGCATTATGTTTTTTATAGTGGAGACAACACCCTTTCTTTGCAATATCAACCGAATCTTCCCGTGATGTAGTTTTCTGTGCGCTTGTCGCAAGGCGATGAAAAGATTTGTTCGGTGTCGCCGTATTCCACAAGTTCGCCGAGCAGGAAAAACGCCGTCTTGTCCGCGATTCTCGTTGCCTGCTGCATATTGTGCGTGACAATGACGATTGTCGTCGATTTTGCAAGTTCGTCGCAAAGTTCCTCGATTTTGCCCGTAGATATGGGGTCGAGCGCGCTTGTCGGCTCGTCCATTAGCAGAATTTTCGGTTTGACGGCAAGGGCGCGCGCTATGCAAAGTCGTTGCTGTTGACCTCCCGAAAGTCCGAGTGCGGATTTATCGAGGCGGTCTTTGAGTTCCTCCCACATCGACGCGTCTTTGAGAGACTGCTCCACGATCTCGTCGAGTTGCGCCTTCTTGTGAATACCTATCGTTCTCGGTCCGTACGCCACGTTGTCGTACACGCTCATAGGAAACGGATTGGGCTTTTGAAACACCATACCCACGTTGCGGCGCAGTTCGTTCACGTCGATTTTGCCGTAAATATCCACGTCGCCCACGAGGAATTTCCCCTCGATTTTGCAACCGTCCACAAGGTCGTTCATACGATTGAAGCATTTGAGAAAAGTGGATTTGCCGCACCCCGACGGGCCTATGAACGCCGTGACTTGCCGCTTCGGAATTTCTATATTCACGTTTTTGAGCGCTTGAAAATCTCCGTAGTGTAAGTTTGCGTTTTCAACGGAAATATTCTGTCCGAATTCAAGCGTTTTTTGCTGTTTTTTTGACATTTATTTTACCTCTTATTTTTGAAAATAAACCTTGATTTGCGCTTGTCGTACCGCCGAGTTTTCTCGACAGTTTGCCGCCTATGAGTTCGGCAAGCAAGTTGAGCGCAAGCACTATGACGATAAGCACGACCGCCGTTGCATACGCCTCGTTCATATACCACCCCTCGCCCGAGAGTTGATAGAGCGCGACCGCAAGCGTTGCGCCGCTGTCCGTCACTCCCTTGGGGATTCCGCCTATGACCGAACCCATCGTGTAAAGGAAGGGCGCGGATTCGCTTATCACTCTGCCCATCGTCAAAATGACCGCCGAGATTATGCCCGGCATTGCCGAGGGAAGCACGACTTTGAATATGGTGCGCAACTTGCCTGCGCCCATTGCAAAACTCCCCTCTCGAAGCATATCGGGCACGGACTTCAAACTCTCCTCCGTCGAACATACGATTGTCGGCAGAAGCATTATGCTCACCGTACAAACGCCTGCGATTATGCTGCTCGTCCCCGTGAACCATTGCTTGAAAGTTATCATACCGAACAGACCGTAAACTATGGACGGAACGCCCGAAAGCACGTTTATGGCGGTGCGTATCATCTTGATGAAAAAATTGCGTTTTTTTGTGTATTCGTTGAGGAAAATCGCCGTCATTATGCCTATGGGGACGGAAATCAAGAGGCTCAAAACAACAGTATAAAGCGTGGTGACGATTGCGGGAAGTATTGTGACTTTGCCGCCGAATTCGTATTTTCCGTAGATAAGTTCGGGGTTTCGTATGATTTCTGGAAAACCCTTGACGAATATAAATCCTATGACAAGCACAAGCACCGCAGTTGCGACAATCCCCGAGCCGATTGCAAAAACTTTTGCAATGTCTGTCGAATGAATTTTGTGCATAAAAGCACTGTAACCATACTTTATCTGTCTAAAAAACATCGTTAAACGATTGTTTTTGCAATTTTCTCGTTTTTTTATTCTTTTTGTGGCAACGTTTTTCACAACCCGTTTTGACACGAGGTTGAACACGACATTTACAACAAGAATAAACGCCAAAAGTACTGTGCCCGTCGCAATCAACGCGCCCTCTTGCAACTCGCCTGCATATCCCATTTCGAGAACGATGTTTGCCGTAAGCACGCGGAAGGACGAGAACAATCCGTCGGGATAAGTCACCGAGTTCCCCGCAACCATAACGACAGCCATAGTTTCGCCGAGCGCACGTCCAATACCCAAAACCAACGAGGTGGTTATGCCCGAACGAGCCGCTGGCGACATAATGTGAAACACCGTTTCGCTGTGCGTCGCGCCCATTGCGAGAGAGCCTTCGTAATAACTTTTCGGCACGGCTTCGAGGCTCGTGCGCGACAAGGATACTACGGTCGGAAGAATCATTATGCCGAGTATAAGCGACGTTGCCAAAAGTCCGCTGCCGTTGTTGGGCGCAATGTTTGAAAGAAGGGGAAGCAAAAATACGATCCCGAAAAATCCGTATACGACGGACGGGATACCTGCCAGAAGATTGATGACGGACGAGAGGGGTTTTTTGAGGAATTTCGGGCAGTAAAACGCAAGGAAAATCGCCGTGAAATATCCGAGAGTTCCGCCGATTAACAGCGCGCCCGCCGTTGCGGAGAGCGTGCCGACAATCATCGTAAATATGCCGTAACTCCCGGCAGCCGAGCCGCCGTATACGTCGTCTTTGTCGGGCATCCACTTGTCGCCGAAAAGGAAGTTGAAAAAGCCTATCTCTTTGAGCGCAGGCACGCTTTTTGCAATCAGAAATGCGAAAATCGCAACGACGGCAATCGTACAAACAACCGCCGCCGATGCGAATACGCCTTTTCCTATTTTGTCTTTAATTCTGTTTGCAGTCATAATTAGCCGAGTTGACTGAATTTGGTGATTTCACCCGTATAGATTTTGTAAAGTTCTGCAAGGGTCAAATCTTCTACGCTCGTATTATCCTTGTTGACTATGACCGCAACCGCGTCGAGGCAGACGTTGAAACTGTCGATGCCGTCTTTGTCCACCGCCGCAGACGAGAGTCCGATTACGTTGCCGCTGTTGTCGTCCTCAACCGCCTTGCGCCCTACCGACGAGCCTTCAAGTTGGATGTCGAACACATCGCTTGCGTTCACGCCGTAAAGGCTTGCATACGCTTTTGCCGCTGCGTTGATAAGTTTTTCCATAGATGTCGAGCCTCGCACGACGATTTTGTCACCTGCGGGAAGCGTCGTTTGTTTTTCGTACGTGCCGACCGCTATCGCTTGCTTGCCTGCGTTCGCTCTCTTTGCGCCGTCTGAGAGGAAAATCGTTCCCACTTCGTCGCTGTCGCAAATCCCTTCGAGCGCGTCGCTCTTGAGATATTTCATAAAGTCTGCAACCCTTGCGGAAAGTTCGGTTTTGTTTGTGGTCATAAACACGAACGGACGTTGAATTTTGTACGTTCCGTCAAGCACGGTTTGTTTGCTCGGCACAACGCCTGCAACCTTTACTACCTTGACCGAATCGTTCACCGAACCGAGCGAAACGTAGCCGATTGCCTGTTTGTCCGATTGCACCGCCGACAACACAGTGCCCGTTTTGCTTTGCACGTTTGCTTTCGAGGTCGTGCGGAACACCGTTTTGCCGTTTTCGTCCTTCTCGTTGAGATAGTGCGTGCCGTCGGTGACAACCTTGTCGAACGCCTCGCGAGTGCCGCTGCTCTGCTCTCTTGCGATGACCGTTATGTCCTTGTCGGGATTAAAGCCCGCGTTGCACGCTACAAGCGATACCGCCGTGATTGCAACAAGTGCGATTGCTATGGCAATGAAGATTGATTTTTTCATAAATTGCTCCTTGTTTTAAGTTTGCAAGCAAAGCATAGCATTTTCATCACTTTCAAACAGCCCGATTTCGGTAAAGCAAACGTAAAGTCTTTGTAAAGTCGCAAAATTCTGCGATATTTGATTTGACAACTTGGTAGCAATAAACGATATTATATACGTGTTCGCAATACGAATGTAATAAACGTATTCTAAGGTGAAGTATGCAAACCAAACGTATCCTATCCGTACAAGACATATCTTGCGTCGGGCAATGCTCTCTGACCGTCGCTCTACCAATAATTTCCGCGTGCGGAATCGAAACCGCGATTCTTCCTGCGGCGATACTTTCCACCCACACTTGCGGCTTTTCTGGCTATACCTGCCGTGACTTGACGGAAGATATACCGCCCATACGCAAGCACTGGCAAAATGAACACATCCTGTTCGACGGCATATACACCGGCTACCTCGCAAGCGCAAAGCAAATCGAATATGTGAAAGACGTTATGCAAACCTGCCTTAAACCCGACACACCCAAAATCGTAGATCCCGCAATGGCGGACAACGGAAAACTTTACCCTGCCTTCGATATGGATTTCGTGTCCGCAATGAAAGATTTATGCTCGCATGCGGACGTAATTCTGCCCAACGTAACCGAAGCGTGCTTCCTCACGGGCGAAGAATATAAATCCGTTTACGACGAAGCGTATATCGATACGCTTTTGTCCGAACTCGTCGCACTCGGCGCAAAACCGGTCGTCTTGACGGGCGTAAGTTACGACGATTCCACAACGGGCGTAGTCGTCTTTGAAAACGGCAACAAGCAATATTACAGGCACAAAAAATTAGACCGAAGTTGTCACGGCACGGGCGACGTTTTTGCGTCTGCATTCACGGGCGCGTATATCAACGGCAAATCGCTCTACGATAGTGCCAAAATCGCCGCCGACTTTACCGTCGAATGTATAGAAAGAACACCGTCCGAGCACCGGTACGGCGTTTGTTTCGAGCAATGCCTCCCATCCTTGTTTGAAAACAGATAACTATATGAAAATCAATGTTTCATTGAATACACTAGAATAAAGAACACCGAATTTCTTTTATTTTGATTTACTTTTGTCTAATACTTTGCTTTCATCAAGATGCAAGGATTTCAACCACTCCTCTTTTTCCGTTTTTATCCGTGTATAATACTCAACGTTAGATTGACAACGTTCCATCAATCTATTGTAATGAACAAGTTTTTTGCGTATT
>CAVKUX010000051.1:0-12578 GCA_963659595.1 Anaeroplasmataceae bacterium
GCTTCAAGTGCCTCAATACCTGCTAATCTTCGATATAACCAATCACCAACAGCACCATTTGCATAATGATTAAAACTTACCATCCCTCCGCCAAGGTTACTATTCTTTTCTGAAATATCTTTAACATTGCCTTCGCCAAGATTGACTGTTCCATCTGGTCTTAAAGCATCCCATCTTTCCCAGATAGTAGTTGCTCCAGCTTTAACTTCATAAAGCCAAGAAGGGCATGTGTCTTGCAATAATAACTCATATGCTTTGCTTATATTATTTGTGTCTGAAAGCGCAAAAAGTAAATAAGGTGTGCCTAAAAATCCAGTCGATAAATGATTATCTGCATCTTCTATTAACTTAATTAAATTTTTTGCATATTCCCCTTTTTCAACACCTTTGACCATATAAAAATATATTGGGCAAACATACGCTGTTTGAAAACCATTCTTGATTTTTCCATGTCCATCAGTGAAATATTTTCGATATGCTCGTATAATTTCCATTCTCAATGATGAAAATCTTTGTTTATCATTATCTTTTCCAAGTAAATTTGCCATACGTGCTGCTATCGCACAAGAATTAGCATAATAGGCAGTAGAAACCCATGGACGTTTTTTCATCCATTGCCATTGAGTTTCTCCAAAAGTAAGCCAATCTCCAAAACTAAATCCATAATCCCAAATATATTTTTTATCACCCTTACTAAAACGATGTGCCATTTTTTCAACTTGCGCTAAATACCTGCAAATCATATCGTAATTATCACGAATTACAGAAATATCTCCTGTATCCATATATAGCGCCCATGGAACCATAACACAAGAATCGCCCCAGCCACAGCTAACAATTCTAACAATCATCTCATTTGGAATAACAAAAGGAATTCCGCCATGCTTTCCTTGTTCAGATCTCATATCCTTCAACCATTTTTTAAGAAAACGATTCATATCAAAATTAAAACAAGCTGTAGAAGCAAAAACAGCAATATCCCCAGTCCAACCTAAACGTTCATCTCTTTGAGGACAATCAGTTGGAATATCTACAAAATTACTAATCCCACCCCATTTAATATTATGTTGAAGTTGTGAAATATCTTTATTTGAACAAGAAAATTCTCCAGCTATCTCATCAATTGAAGAAATAACATCTGCCGATATTTCAAAATTTGCTCGATCAATTCCTTGAACCTCAACATAACGAAAACCCATATATGTATATTTTGGTGTATATTCTTGCTTCCCATCTTTACAAATATATTCGATCCTTGCTTTCGCCGTTCTAAGTGGTTGTGTAAATAATCTCCCATCAATTAAAACTTCTGCATGTTTTATAAGAATTTTCTGACCTGCTTTCCCGTTTAATTTGATATTGATAACTCCAGAAAAGTTTTGACCAAAATCAAAAATTATTCCATTATCACTTTTACTTTCTGAAATTGGTTTCAAACATTGTATTCGTTTTGGAAGAACTCCATATGTTGCAATTAAATCCTTTGTTGGCCATTTTTTAAGAATTGAAGCATTAACAAAATAATGTTTCATAAATGTTTGACGAACATCATTTCTTGCATCGAAAACTTCTCCATCATAAATTGAAGCTTCACGAACAGGGCCATTACTTGTAACCATCCAAGATTTGTCTGTCGAAATAATTTCTTCGGTTCCATCAACATATGTAATATGTAATTCCATCAAAAAAGCATGTTTTTTACCAGCATGTTGACCAGAACCAAATGGACCAAACGTTGCAACAGCCCAACCACCTGCAACAGAGAGTGTTGCAAAAGGTAAATTAAAATAAAACGAAGTCCAAAGCGGTCAGATAATCAATGTAAGTTTGTATGTAAAATATTGTTAAACAAACGTATAAAAAAGTCGTCCGATAAAACCTGTTCGGAACGACCTTTTAATGTGCAATATCGGATTTATTTGTTGTGTTTTAAGCGGTATTCGTTGGGCGAAGAATCCACGTATTTTCTGAATACATTTGCGAAATGCCCTTGCGAAGAGAAGCCGAGATAGGCGGCTATTGCCGAAATCGGCTTGTCTGTGTACCGCAAAAGCCTTTTTCCTTCTTCGATTTTTTCTTTCAATACAAATTCGCTGAGCGTCATTCCCGTTTCTTTTTTGAATTTTACCGCAAGGTGCGTTCTAGAAACGAACATTGCTTTTGCCAGCGCGTCTATATCTACGGGTTCGGTTAAGTGTTTCTGCACGTAATTTGCAACGTCGGTTAAAAGTTTTGTAGGGGTTTTTCCGAGACGCAATTTTTCTACTCTTCCGGTATAATCAACAACCATGTGATACTGTAAATTTACGATAGATTCGACAGAAGAAAGCAATTCGCATTTCTGAATATACGCGTCCGATAAAGAGAGCGCGTCGTTTACGTCCATTCCGCCGCGGATAGCCGCGCGCGAAACGAGCGTTGCGGTAACGATAAAAGTATTTTTTAATTGCCTTAAATCGTCGGACGAAAGTATTCCGGGGCGAACGGCAGGCGCGTTTTTCAGCCATTCTTTGAGCGCGGCAGTATCTCCGTGGCGGACGAAATTCATAATCGTTTGTTCGAGCGCGAGCGTATTATGCACGGCGGTAACGTTGGTCAGCGAATCCGTTTCGTTGTAGTTCTTTTCCGTTTCGTCGGCGGTGATTTCGTCGGACAATTTGATTTGTTCTTCATCGTAAATCGTTATGTCGGCAATAGACAACTTTTCGCCGTTCAAAACGAAATTCATAGAACACAATGTTTGCAAAACGCTGTTAAGAGGCATTGCAACGAGACTTTTCATCGAAGTTATAAAGTTTTCCGTTTCGGCCTTAGGAACATCACACTCGAAAGCGAGTTCGGTTAAGTCGGTATTGTTTGCCGTCCATTGTCGCGACGGTCCTAAAACTATTTTATACGTTCCTGAATTTACGATACCGTAATAATGGAACCGCGGCGTGATAAAATAGCCGATATGAACGGGAATTTTCAATATCTTATCCTCATACGGAATAATCGGATCTTTGGGCAAGTTAACTACGGAATGATAAAAAATCTGTTTCTTACTCTTATAAATTCTTATCGGAATTCCCGCAAGATTACCTATCGTAGTGCAAAGGTACTTTATATCTTCCGTTTTCATAAGCGCCTCCAAAACATAAATCAATACAATTATACACGAAAACAAACAATTATGTAAGCAAAAGAATAAATAATATGTTATATTTTTCTCCAAGATGAAAAGGAGTATCACGATGGACGATATTTTTAACCTTTTGCGGGAATTAACGACGGAAGAAAAAGCGGCTTTGGTAGCGGGTACGGATTTTATGTTTACGAATCCCGTACCGAGGCTCGATGTACCGCAAATTCGTATGTCAGACGGTCCACATGGACTAAGGGTTCAGCAACAGGCCGGCGATAACGGAGTCGCCGGCAGCGAGCCCGCAACGGCTTTTCCGACGGCGGCTCTTACCGCCTGCGGCTGGAACGAAGATAACCTGTATAAAATGGGCGAAGCAATCGGCGAAGAGGCTCTCCACTACGGCATAGACGTCGTTTTAGGTCCGGGTGTGAATATCAAGAGAAATCCGCTTGCCGGCAGAAACTTCGAGTATTTTTCGGAAGATCCGTTGCTCGCAGGCAGAATGGGCGCGGCGGAAATCAAGGGCATACAGAGCAAGGGCGCAGGTGTTGCGCTTAAACACTTTGCGCTGAATAACGCCGAAAACTATCGGTTTATGGGCGACAGCGTATGCGACGAACGCGCAATGAGAGAAATCTACTTAAAGGCGTTTGAGATTGCGGTAAAAACCGCAAAACCCGAAATGGTAATGTGCGCTTATAATAAGATTAACGGCACGTACTGCTGTCAGAACAAGTGGCTTTTAACAGGCGTTCTGAGAAGAGAATGGGGTTTTGACGGACTCGTTATGACCGACTGGGGCGCGACTCACGACCGGATCGAGATGCTGAAAGCGGGGCTCGACCTTGAAATGCCCGGAGATACGGCAATCTGCCGCAAATGGATTGTCGACGGAATAAAATCGGGCGAACTTTCCGAAGAAACCCTCGATAAAGCAGTGGAAAACGTGTTGAAACTCGTTTGTAAACACGAAGAACAGAAAAACGAACGAGCCGATTTTGCCGCGCATGACATTTTAGCCGAAGAGATTGCCGAAGACTGCGCCGTTTTAATGAAAAACGACGGAACGTTGCCTCTTTCAACCGATAAGGAATATTTTGTAGTCGGCGAGTTGTTTGAAAAAATGCGTTATCAGGGCTCGGGGAGTTCGATGATAAATCCCGCCTTTCTGACTACTCCGAAAAACGCTTTCGATAACGCGGGCGTAAAGTACGAATACTATAAAGGCTATAAAGAAAATCAGGTAGCGGCGGACAAAACATTGATTGACGAGGCGGTAAAAACCGCAGAAAAATACGATACCGCGCTTGCGTTTATCGGACTTACCGATTACGTCGAAAGCGAAGGATGCGACCGTGAAAATATGCGTCTGCCCGAAAATCAACTTGCTCTTATCGACGCTCTTATTAAAACAGGTAAAAAAATAGTCGTCATTTTATACGGCGGTTCACCCGCGGAACTTCCGTTTGCGGATAAAGCGGCGGCGATACTTAATATGTATCTTCCCGGTCAGCGCGGCGGCGAGGCTACGAGAAAACTCTTGTTCGGAGAGAAAAACCCGTGCGGCAAACTTGCCGAAACGTGGGTAAAAAGTTATTCCGACGTTCCTTACGGCGATAAGTTTTCCAAAACAAAAATCGAAGTTTATAAAGAAAGCGTTTTCGTCGGTTACAGATACTATCAGAAAGCGAAAAAACAGGTTGCTTTTCCGTTCGGGTTCGGGCTTTCTTACACGACTTTCGGTTATTCCGATATGCAGATTACAGACAACGGCGGCGAAATAACCGTTACGGCGACCGTTACCAACACGGGCGACAGGTACGGCGCAGAAATTGCGGAACTTTACGTCAAAGCACCGAAAACGGACGTGTATAAACCCGAAAAAGAATTACGCGGATTTGCAAAAGTTTATCTTGCGGCAGGGGAAAGCAAAGAGATAGCAGTTATCGTAAACAAAGCCGACCTTGGATATTATAACGTAAAAGAGAAACGCTACGTTCTTGAAAACGGCGAATACGAGTTTCAGCTTTGCTCGGACAGCGAGACTGTCAAACTGTCCGGGACGGTAACCGTTAACGGAGAAAACGTTCAGTCGCCGTATGATAAAGAAATCTTCGATTTGTACGAACACGCGCCCGACGAAGTATCCGACGAGGCGTTTGAAAAGATGAGCGGCTTGAAAATTCCGACGCTGCCGCTGGTAAAGCCGATAACGCTGGAAAATCGGTTTACCGATATGCGAGCAACACTTCTTGGCAAACTTTTCAATTACGCCGTTCTTTCGGTCGCAAAAAAGGATATGAAAAAAGCGAAAAAACTTCCCGAAGGAGCAGAACGCGACAATAAAATAAAGGGTGCGTTTTTTCTGAAACGAATTATGGAAAGCAACTCGATTATTACAATGACGATGTCCGCCGGCAGAAGTTTTCCGTATAACTTCGCGATGGCGTTTGTCGATTTTGCCAACTGGCATATTATCAGGGGAATAAAGGATATGTGCTCGCCGATAAAAGCACCTGCACTTCCGAAAGACGAAAATAACGATAAGGAGAAAAAATAAGATGAGTACAGGTAAAATGTTGAGCGGCAAAATATTTAACAGCCGCGTACACTCGCAAAATGTGACGGGTAAAGAAAAATGGCTCGGCTATCTTTTAGGTCCGTGCGGCGCGCTTCTTTTGAACGCGGTTCTTGCTACCTATCTCAACGTTTATTATACCGACGTATTGAAGTTGACAGGTGTTTGGGGCGGAGCGTTTTTGGTAGTATTTCCGCTTGTCAGCAAGATTATCGACGCAGTAACGAACGTTATAATGGGATATATCATCGACCGCACGAAAACGAAACAAGGCAAAGCGCGTCCGTGGCTTTTATTATCTGCACCTCTCTTGGCAGTTACGGGCATATTGCTGTTTACGGTTCCGCAGGCAAGTATCAACGTGCAGGTAATATGGGTAATGGTAAGTTATAACTTGTTTTACAGTATAGCCTTTACCATATACAATATGAGTCACAGTCTTATGGTTCCGTTGTCAACGCGTAATACTATTCAACGCGGCGGACTTTCGGTGTTCAATCAGATTTCCACTATTATGATGAGCGGAATACTGGTTGCGCTTGTTTTCCCGATGGCGATTATGCCTATGCTCGGCGTAGATCAAAGTAAGTGGATTATTGTTATGTCCGTGTTGTCGATAATTGTCCTTCCGCTAACGTTATTTGAGTACTACTTTACAAAGGAACGAGTAACCGAGGAACAATCTACAAACGACAACGAAAAGAAAATTCCGTTTTTAACGCAACTGAAAATAGTGCTTACCGATAAGTATATGATTGTAACTTTCAGCTATTTTCTTATTTATGCTTTTGCAAGTTCGCTTAAAAATCTCGGACTCGTATATTACTGCAACTACGTTCTCGGTAGTTATAACGACGGAATAACTCAAACTCTCGTTTCGGTGATAGGCGGTATTCCGATGGGAATCGGTATTTTTGCAGTATGGCCGCTTGCCAAAAAATTCGGCAAACGCAACGTTACGCTCGCCGGGTTTATTCTGTATGCGCTTGGTAGCGGAATATGTTGTATTGCTCCTTCTAATATGGCAATCGTGCTTATAGGGCAATTTATTAAGAATATCGGCGGACTTCCGTGCGCGTACGTTTTTATGGCTTTATTTGCCGACTGTCTGGACCACGTCGAATGGAAAAGCGGTATTCGTTGCGACGGAACCGCAATGTCGGTATATAATATAATCGCTACGGCGATCGTTGGTATTGCGACCGGCGTATTTAACGCGATGCTTTCGGGCGCGGGTTACGTCGCTCCCGAAATCGTAGACGGCGTAACGATTGCGGCGACTCAGACCGCGGCAGTTAAAAACGTAATTACGTTTGCGTTCGTGGGACTGGAAACGATAACCGGCGTTATACTTGCCGTGTTGCTGGTGTTTTTGAGCATTGAGAAAAATATTGTCAAAAAACAAGCCAAGATACGCGAATATCAAAGGGCTCACGCCGAGGCGCAGGGCGAAGAATGGGTTGCGCCCGAAATCAGAGCGGCGCAGGACGAAGAAAAGTATCTTATAGAAAACGAAGAAGCGTTCGTAGCCGCGTTAAAGGTTAAATGCGCTAAAAAAGGGTTGAATTACGAAAACGAACTTGCCGCGCATAAGCGGGAGTTAAGCGACAAACAGCGTAAAGCCGAAGAAAAGAAACGCGTTGCGGAAGAAACAGCCGTAGAAAAGGCTAAACGTGCGGAAGCAAGAAAAGAGGCGAAACTTGCCGCGCTTTCCCCCAAAAAACGTGTGGCGCTCCAACAAAAAGCAAAACTTCGCGCCGAAAAGGACGAACGCGAATGGCAAGCCGAATTGAAAGCGGGCGAAGCGTACCGCGCTAAAATTCAAGCCGAGTTTGCGGCAAAATGCAAATAACGGCGCAGCAGGAGGCGACGATGACAAAAAAGAAAAAAGTAATAATCGGGGTTTCAAGCGGAGTAGCGTTTTTACTTGTCGCAATATTGCTCGGACTGATTTCGACAGGCTACTTTGTCGGTTGGGGACCGTTTACGTTTATGCAATTCGATAAACAGGCTAAAGACATAACCCGAAAGTATAATGCGATAGAACATCAAAACGAAATTGTATTTTACGGTGCGTCCAATTTTCGCCTTTGGACGGAAATGGATAACGACATTGCAGAATACAAAGTGCAAAATCACGGCTTCGGCGGTAGCACGGATAAAGACCTTGTTGAACGCGCAGACAAACTTTTATATCCCTATAATCCGTTGGTTGTATTCTTTCAAACGGGTAGTAATGATTACGTTTCGTTAAAAGGTAACGACAACGAAAAGGTTTCTGCGTGTATAGAGTACAAAAAGCAGATGTTTTTAACTTTCCACGAGAAATTACCCAATGCAAAATTTGTTGTAATGAGCGGACTTTTATTGCCGGGGCGCAGTCAATATACCGAACTTACAAAAAAAGTAAATAAGGCGCTAAAAGAATATAGCGATACGGCGGAGTATGTGTACTTCGTTGACGCAAGCGAAATGACGTTCGACGGCACTGAATACAGGATGGATTTGTTTATTAAGGACGGAATCCATCTCAATCATACGGGGCAGTTAAAGTGGCGCGACGAATACATAGAACCCGCAATCGAAATGCTTATTGAAGTGTATCCCGAACTTACAAGTATTAGGAAATAAAGGGCAATCATTATGATGAAAAAGAAAAAAGTGATAATCGGTGTTTCAAGCGGAGTAGCGTTTTTGCTTGTCGCAATATTGCTCGGACTGATTTTGACAGGTTATTTTGTTGGTTGGGGACCGTTTAATAAAATGGCGAATATCCGTTTCGGAAAAATGGAGGGCAACGGCGAAAAATACGCTGTTGAGAACGTGCAACCGCAAGACGACAGTCCGCTTGACGGAATGAACATTTGCTATCTCGGTTCGTCAGTAACTTACGGTGCATCGTCACTTCAAACTTCGTTTGCCGAATACATAGCAAAGCGCAATAATACGACGTTTGTGAAGGAAGCGGTTAGCGGAACAACGCTTGTAACTACGGGTGCGGGTGGCGGATCGTATGTTAAAAGAATAAAAAGGTTGGATAAAAATGCAAAATTTGATTTGTTTATTTGCCAACTATCTACCAACGACGCATCGCAGAATAAACCGCTCGGAAGCGTGGACGACACGGATACGAAAACTGTTTGCGGAGCAATCAATTACATAGTCGATTACGCAAAGCAAACGTGGAATTGCCCCGTAATGTTTTATACCAACGCTTATTACGAAAACACAGCGTATTCGGCAATGGTTGCCGCATTAAAAGAAATCGCAAAGATAAAAGAAATCGGCGTAATCGATCTGTACACGGATGCGGCGTTCAACGATATAACGGACGCGCAACGCAAATTGTATATGGCGGACAAAATTCATCCTACAAAGGCGGGCTATTTAGAATGGTGGACGCCGAAAATGGAGCAGGATATTTATGGATTTATCGGAGGCTGATATGAAAGCGATCAATCTTAAATGCGAATATCTTATAAACCCGATGGGGATAGATACGCAAAATCCTCGACTTATGTGGACTTGCGACGGCGGAATAAAGCAAACAGCGTATCTCATAATCGTAAAATCGGGCGAAAAAATCGTCTGGAACAGCGGCAAAGTAAATTCTTCGTCGATGAGCGCGGAATATCCGCGTAAATTGAAATCCCGAGAACGCGTGGAATGGAGCGTTACGCTCTGGGATGAAAACGACGTTGAGGGCGAGCCTTCCGAAACGGCGTATTTTGAAACGGGACTTTTGTCGGCAAGCGATTTTACCGCAAAATGGATAAGCGGGAACTATCGCGTAAACAAGAAAAATCGCTATCCCGTCGATTGTTTCAAAAAGCAATTCAACGCGCAAAACGTTGCAAAAGCAAGGCTGTATATCACCGCCTGCGGACATTACGAGGCGAAAATCAACGGAAAAAGAGTGGGTAATTTTATATTTGCTCCTGGTTATACGGATTATAACAGAAGGGTTCAATATCAGACTTACGACGTTACCGCGCTGATTGCGGGCGGAGACAACGAAATTACCGTCGAACTTGCAGACGGCTGGTATCGCGGAAGTTGCGGCGCGTGGGGATTGAAAAATCAATATGGTACGCAGACGAAGCTGTACGCGCAACTTGAAATTACCGATAAGTCGGGCAATAGGTCGATTATCGGCACAAATAAATCGTGGGCGTGGTCGAACGACGGAAAGATTCGCTTTGCCGACAATAAGGACGGCGAGACAGTCGAAGGGTGGCGCAAACCCTCGTATAACGGTTTTGCAAAGGAAACCGAACATAAAATAATTCCGTCCGCGTCGAACAACGTACCCGTTACCGAACACGAAAAATTTTCCGTTAAACGGGTTATTACCACGCCGGGCGGCAAAAAAGTTCTTGACTTCGGGCAGAACATACAAGGGTATATTTCCTTTTCGGTAACTGCAAAAAAAGGACAGAAAATGTTTCTGCGTTTTGGAGAGCTGCTCGATAAAAACGGCGAATTTACCCAAAAGAACATTCAATGCAGAAATAAAAAAGGAACGATAGTTACGCCGCTTCAACAAGTCGAATACTATTGCACGGACGGCTTGAACGAGTATAAAACGAAATTTGCGGTTTTCGGGTTTCAATACGTTTTGATTGAGACGGACGCCGAGTGGAAAGCCGAAGACTTTACTGCGACGGCGGTATATTCCGACCTAAGGCAAACGTGTAAATTCTCTTGTTCCAACGAACTTATCAATAAGTTTTTCGATATAACAGTCTGGTCTGCAAAGGGAAATCACATGGATATTCCCACGGATTGTCCTACGAGAGAGCGGCACGGCTGGTCGGGCGACGCTCAGATATTCGTCGGAACGGCAAGTTATTTGTTCGATTTCGATACTTTTGCAAAGAAATACGTCCGCGATTTATACGACTGGCAACGAAAAGACGGAATGTTGCCGCAAATCGCGCCGTACGGCGGAGTGGATTTTTATATGAAATGGATGAACGGTTCGGTCGGCTGGTCGGACGCGGGCGTTATTATTCCGTATACCTTGTGGAAACGTTACGGCGATAAGAAGTTTTTATCCGAAATTTACGACGGAATGAAAAAGTACGCGTTATTTATGATTAAGCGTTGCGGCAAGAAAATCATTTTATCCCGTCCGCTTCACTTAAAGCATAAAGACAGAAAATTTATCGTTAATTACGGGCAATGTTACGGCGAATGGGCGGAACCCGCGGACGTGTTTCCGAATCATTGGTCTACGGTCGTGTTGCCGAATCCCGAAGTCGCAACGGCATACACCAACCACGTTATGAATCTTATGACGGAGATTGCGGAAGAACTCGGAAAGCCTGAGGACGCCGCTCTTTATAAGAAATATGCCGACGGAACGAAGTTGTCGTATCGGGTGCTTCGCCGAAAGGAAGAATACTCTCTCGACACGAATCGGCAGGCAATGCTCGTTCGTCCTTTGTATATGAACTTGCTGGACGAAAAACAGACGGAATATGCGAAAAAACGCCTTATAGCCGCACTTGATAATTACGGATGGCGACTCGGAACGGGATTTTTATCCACGCCGCTCATTCTTCCCGTTCTTGCCGATATAGACGTAGAATACGCTTACAAACTTCTCGAAAACGAGCAGATGCCCGGGTGGCTCTTCATGCCGAAAGCAGGCGCAACGACGGTTTGGGAAAGTTGGGAAGGGACCGAGGCGCAGGGCGGAATCGCTTCGCTTAATCATTACAGTAAAGGCGCGGTTTGCGAGTGGCTTTTCGGCGATATGTGCGGTGTAAAGGTTACGGGCGAAAACAAGTTTACGATTGCTCCGAAAGTCGGCGGAAAGGAAACATTCGCAAAATGCGAATACCAGAGCGTTTACGGCAAAGTTTCCTGCGGCTGGCAAAGAGAAAACGGCAAAGTGACGTATAAAATCGTAATTCCCGCCAACACGACGGCGAAAGTCGTCCTGCCGAGCGGCGAAAAAACGCTCACAGCCGGCGAATACGAGTATACGGTAGGTTGATTATGCGCCAAAAGACAATCGCTTTAATAGCGCACGACAATAAAAAGCCCGATATTATCCGTTGGGCGAAAGAAAATAAAATGGATAAGTCTTGTCAATAAGCAATAATCACAAAAATGTTGAATTCCACACCCTTTCTTTGCATAGCAAAAAATATTGAAACCATTATTTCAATTTGAAATATAAGATTATTTGATTAAAATAATGGGGCTGTTGAAAAACCTAAATGAATAATTGGGTTGGCCAACAGTCCTTTTATTTTAAATAAAGTTATAAATCAACAAGCGTAGCTTGTTGAAAAACTATCTATGATTTATAAACTTTCGCATTTAATTTTATTCCTTTTTTGCTCAACTTTTTTGCACTAGGTTTTTTGAACTCTTGTGGTTTAAGTCCATCAGGTGCAACCCAAAATTTGTTTAATCTTCCTGTTTCATAATATCTAAATAATTTCGCTATATTTAGTCCAATAAAATATAAGATTGATTCAACAGAGATCTTTTCAATGCCACGTCTATTAAATCTTGTTCGTTTATAATCCTATTTAATTATTCCAAAAACACCTTCAACTTGAATGCTTCTATTAACTCTAATTTCGATACCTTTTGGAGATAGCAAATTTTTAGTTGCCTCTTGTTTAAAAGCCTGCATTTCCTTAACAACTTCAAATATTTTGAAATTGTCTTCTTGAGATTTCATGAAACGTTTGCAATAAGATTTAAACGAACAATTATTACAGCCAATTACTTTAAAGAAAGCAGCATTTGCCCTTTTAGGATGACGATTTTCTATAATACATTCTTTGCCAATATTTCCATTCTAACACAAGATTGTCCCATCTTCATTTAGTTTATATGAATCGGGGTATCTTC
>CAVKUX010000052.1:0-12560 GCA_963659595.1 Anaeroplasmataceae bacterium
CCCTCAAAGAATGCAGAGGGGGAACGGCGGTGGGGGAAACACGTGAGGAAGGGGGGGGAAAAGCTTCAATTAAAGAGAATAGGATTTTTTGATAATAAAGCAATAACAACATATGAAGACAGAAAAACAACAGACACAACAGACAAAACAAACTAAACAGACTCAAAAACACTTTCTAAGACGATTCGTGGCGTACTACAAGCCGCACAAGGGGACGTTTGCCGCAGATATGACTTGCTCGTTCATATTTTCAATCAGCGGACTCGTTTATCCCATGATTTCACAGCGGATTCTGCGCCAAAGCATTCCAAACGGCATAATAAGCGAGGTGCTTATTTTTTGCGCCGTTCTTCTCGGCATATACCTTCTGCGCGCGGGGATGAAGTACTACATCAACTACTACGGTCACGTTATGGGCGTAAAAATGCAAGCGGCGATGAGGACGGATTTGTTCGATCATCTCGAAAAACTGCCGTACTCGTTTTACGACAACAACGAAACGGGGCAACTTATGACGAGAATGACGAACGACCTTTTCGACGTAAGCGAACTCGCTCATCACGGTCCCGAAAACTTCTTTATCACCACGTTTGTTACGCTCGGCTCGTTTGCGTACCTTTGCACGATAAGTTGGAAACTCTCGCTTATCGTATTCGCGTTTTTGCCGCTTCTGTTCGTAATCGCTTTTGCGTGCAGAAAGAATATGTCAAAGGCGTTCAGAAAGAGCAGAGAGGAGATTGGCAATATCAACGCCACGCTTGAAAACAGCATTGCGGGCATAAGAGTCACCAAAGCGTACGCCAACGCCGAATACGAGCAGGAAAAGTTTGAAACGAACAACGACGGATACGTCAAGGCGCGCTCGAAAGCGTACAAGGCTATGGGTACGTTCGGGGCAAGTATGAGTTTCGTCACCGAAATTTACAACGTCATAGTACTGCTTGCCGGCGCGCTGTTCTGCATTTACGACAAGGAAAACTTCGACTACGTCGACCTCGTGTCGTTTATGATTTCCATAAACCTCTTTATCTCGCCAGTGCAAACGCTCATACAGTTTTTCGAGCAATTGCAGGACGGTATCACGGGATTCAAACGCTTCGTCGCGATTATGGACGTTCCCGTCGAAAAGGAAAGCGATACGGCAAGAGACGTCGCAAACCTCAAAGGCGACATCGTTTTCAAGGACGTGAGTTTCTCGTACAATTTCGACAAGGAAGTGCTCGACGACATAAATCTAACCATACCCGACGGGAAAATGTATGCGTTCGTGGGCGCGAGCGGCGGCGGAAAAACCACGCTTTGCCACTTGATTCCGAAATTCTATCCGCTCGAAAACGGTATGATTTATATCGGCGGCGAGCCTATAAGCGAGATTAAAAACGATTCTATGCGCAAAAACGTGGGTATCGTTCAGCAAGACGTGTTCTTGTTTACGGGTACGTTCAAGCAAAACATCGCCTACGGCAAAGAGAACGCCACCGACGAGGAAATTATCGAGGCGGCAAAGAAAGCCGACATCGACGCGTATATCAGAAGTCTGCCCGACGGCTACGACACGCAAATAGGCGAGAGAGGCGTCAAACTTTCGGGCGGTCAGAAACAAAGGTTGAGTATCGCGCGCGTGTTCCTCAAAAATCCGTCTATTCTAATTCTTGACGAAGCGACGAGCGCACTCGACAACACCACGGAAGCGATAATCCAAAAGGCACTCTTTGAACTTTGCAAGGGTAGAACGACAATCGTCGTCGCGCACAGACTTTCGACCGTTCGCAAAGCGGATTGTATCGTCGTGATAGACGGCGGCAAAATCGTCGAGCAAGGCACGCACGACCAACTCATCGAAAAGGGCGGCGTGTACAAGAAACTGTATCAATCGCAATTTGTCGACGATATAGACTTGGACGTAAATATCAATTAATAATTGAGTTGCGCCGAATGGCTCGGAAAAATTAATAATTAATAATGAATAATTAATAATTGTGGAAGGCAGAGCCTTAATAAGAGATAAGATGACTATCAATAATGTAACAGAATAACGCGTGACGAAGTGTACGAAAACGCGATAAAATTTTAATATTAGGAGTAGAAAAATGGATACTGAACAAAAAAATCAAATACTCGGCGATTTGTACGCGCTTCGTGCGGGTATGTCCGCTATTTCCGTCGAGAAAGACAAGCTTGATCAAAGCGAAAGCGTATATAAAGAAGCGTTAGACAAGGTTGATTGTGAACGCGTCGAATACGAAAAGCACGATTACGATATCGACAGAGTAAATAGAGGGCTTTCCTATTGCGACAGTCTATTACCGTGGGGTTATTCGGCTGCCGAAAACGATAAGAAGAGTAAGAAAAGGAATAAATCTTACGGAAAAAGTTACCGTAGAGCTATGTCAAAGTGGGATGCGCGCGAGATTTTCTTATACACTTTGATATGGGGAGCGTTTGGCCTCGTAGCGGCGGCTGTACCGTGGTTTTTCTACTTCGTGACGTCGGGTGCTTACGACAGCGACAAGAGATGGCAACCGACTTTTGCAAATGCGGAATACAAAAACTATGTTTTTGCGTCAATCGGCATTTTTGCGATTATCCTTATAATCGGTCTTATCGTATCGACGATTAAGGTGCTCGGTGAAAATCGTTCCAGGAATAAAGAAGAAAAAGCAAATATCAAGAGCACCGAAAAGTCTATAAGAGAGCTTAAAAACGAGCTTGCAAGTTACCAACTTGAAAAGAACGCGTCCAAAATGGTTCTCGATAAATACGTTGCAATTGCCAACGAGAAGAGAGCGGTATTCGAGAAGGACAGAACGAGGCTTTCCAAACTGTCGCAAGATATGTACGATAGACTAGTTGCGCAATTCAAATCCGTGCTGGATATTCGCGATTGGAAACATATCGACCTTATCATTTACTATTTTGAAACGGGCAGAGCGGACACTCTTAAAGAGGCGTTGCAACAAGTCGACCGCAGAGTGCAAACGGACGAAATCGTCAAGGAAATCCGTGTGGCAGGACAAAATATAAGCTCTACTATACGTATGTCTATGAGCGAATTGCGTGGTGATCTCAATAGATCTTTTGCAAAACTCTCCACGCAACTTGCAGAGCAACATCGCGAGCAAATGTCCGCAATCGAGAGCGTAAACAGCAATATCGCAAAGACCAACGAGAGCATTGCAAAATTGCAATCTTCAAACGAGAAGAACGCGGAAAGCATAGAAAAATTGAGCTCGGCAACCAACCTCAACAACGCCTTGCTTGCCAAGATAAGTTGCGACAGCCTTACGCTTATGAGCGACGTGGACTATATGATATATTCCGCACCCAAAGCGACCCCCGCCAACAACACGAGTTACACTCTCAACGTGAACTTGAAATAATCGCACTTAAAAAACGTTTTATCGCATTGGAACAATGAAAAACGAGCCTATTTTGATGCTCGTTTTTTGTATAGCGAAAACTACCAGATAGTCTGGTGGTCCTTTTGGGAGATGGTGGCCGAATTCGGACCGGCGACCTTTTGTCCACCCCACAAAACCTACGGTTTTGCAGGGACCCCGAAAAATAACCGGCAGGTACTCGTGGTCAAAAATTGTCCGCCAACTCCAAAAACAGGGGCATCCCCATCGCACGGCGCACGGAATGACAGCATGAGTTGCATGTCGCTCGTTTTGAGAGCGCAGAGGAAAGCACGGATTCGAACACGGCGACCTATTGTTCACCCCACAAAACCTACGGTTTTGCAGGGACCCCGAAAGTTTAATCAGCAGGTACTCGTGGTTAAAAACTGTCATTAGACGAAAAAAGAGTGACATATGCGAGATATATCACTCTTTTTTGGAGCTAGTGGCCGGATTCGGACCGGCGACCTGCTGATTACGAATCAGCTGCTCTACCTGCTGAGCCACACTAGCAAATTCAGATTGCTTTTGGATTATAGCAAACTTAAAAGGAAAATGCAATCTATTTTTCATATTATATAGAAAATTCTTGTCTCGGATTTGCTTTTGTATTCGGTGTGACTTTTTGTCATTGCGCCATATGCGGCTTATATTTTGCGTGCGTACATTGTATGCGCGCGCTTATATAGTATGTTTATATATTTTATAACTCATTATAATCAATATAACGTCCGCAAAAATATTGTCCGCAAAAGTCTGCGGAGTGCGAGGGCGGAATCCCTGCTGAAAAAATAAAAAAATCACAAAAAAAAGTAAAAAAATTGTGCTAAAAGTATTGACATTTAGCAAAAGAGGACATATACTGTTAGCAATCAAAGCGAAAGACTGCTAAAAGTCATAGCGAGGAAAGACGTCATGGGAAAAGAATTGACCGAAAGGAAAAAAAGAATATTGCACGCATTGGTTGATCTGTATATATCTACGGGACAACCGGTGTCCAGTTCGGATATCCAAAGCAAGTATTTGCCCGAAGTCAGTTCTGCGACCGTGAGGGCGGAACTCAGCGCGCTCGAAGCACTCGGATATATCGAACAACCGCACACGTCGGCAGGACGCGTACCGCTCAAAGATGCGTACAAGTTCTATGTCGAAAGCATAAGTTCGTTCGAGGGCAATATGCTCACCGACCAAGAAACCGCACTCATTCGCGACAGGTTTATGAACAAACTCGGCAAGATTCAGGATATATCCATCGAGGCGGCGAAGATAATAAGCGACGCAACCAATTACACGTCGTTTATCGTGGAAAAGAACGCGCAGGACGTTGTGATCGAGGAGATCAAACTCGTGCCGCTCAAAACCGGAAAGGCGGTCGTGCTTATAGTCACGGACAGCGGTATGATTGCCGACAAGGCGATTGACATTCCTAAGGACGTGAGAGCGGAATATATCGAAACGGCAACAAAAGTTCTGAACAAGGTTTTTCAAGGCAGAAACATCAAGGATATGGACAGATTCGACCTTGCCGAAATCGACGTCGAACTCAAAGGCTTCGAAGACATACTCGACGACGTGCTGGGAATACTTCGCATATACCTGTTAGAGCATAGCGACAGAAACGTATTTGTTGAAGGCGCGCTCAAAATGCTCGACTATCCCGAATACAACAACGTCGAGGACGCAAAAAACTTCCTCTCGGTCATATCCGACAAGGAGAACATCGGCGACTTGCTTTCGAGCGAGGACGGCTCGATTGAGTTTTCGGTGAGAATAGGCAAAGAGGAGAGGGGCGTCGACAAATGCGCAATCATCACGGCTTCCTACAAAGTGGGCGACGAGGTGGTCGGCGAGGCGGGCGTCATAGGGCCCGAACGTATGGACTACAAAAAAGTTATCGGCGTGCTGGATTGTATGAAGAAAACCATCGCGAGCGTGGTGAATGACAAAAAGGACAACGAGGACTAAAATGAAAAACAAAGAAAAGAACGAAAATAAAAACGAAAACAAGAACGAAAATAAAGTCGAAAGCCAAAGCGACGAGCAATCGGAGGCGGAAGTCAAAGAGGACGACAACAAGTGCTTCGAGATAGACCGCGAGAGACTGAGCGACGAGGAATACATCGCCGCACTCGAAGAAAAACTCGGACAGGCAATCGCAGAGGCAGAAACTTGCAAAGGTTTGACTCAAAGACTGCAAGCGGATTTCGACAACTATCGCAAGCGCAACAATTCAATTGCAGAAGATATGAAGCAACTCGGGCAATCCATAGTGATTGAAAAGATGCTTTCCGTGCTCGACAACTGCGATCTCGCAAGAAAGTACGTCAAAGACGAAGCGGCTCTTACGGGATTCAATATGATGGAAAGTCAGATTCTCGGCGCACTCGGCGGATTCGGACTCACCGAAGTGGACGCAATAGACAAAGACTTCGACGCAAAGTTTATGAGCGCGGTTGAAAGAGTCAAGGACGAACAGAAACAAGGCAAAGTGGTCGAAGTGCTTGCAAAAGGATATATGCTCGGAACGAAACTTTTAAGACCTGCAAGCGTGAAAGTCGGATATTGGGAAGAGTGAGCAAAGAGCATAGAAGCAAAACAGGAAACAACAAATAAACAAGAACATTTCCGCAGCAGTGCGAAAACATAAAAATATAAAGAAAATAAGTTTTCTTCCCGTCAAAGCGGGAAAAGGAGAAATAATATGGGAAAGATTATCGGTATTGACCTTGGTACGACAAACTCGTGCGTAGCAGTTATGGAAGGCGGTGAAGCGGTGGTTATCCCCAACGCCGAAGGTATGAGAACGACTCCGTCCGTCGTGGCGTTCACAAAGGACGGCGAAAGACTCGTCGGCGAAATCGCAAAGCGTCAGGCGGTCGCAAACCCCGAACATACGGTAAGTTCCATCAAGAGAGAGATGGGTTCCGATTACAAAGTTAAAATCGAAAACAAAGAATATACGCCGCAAGAAATCTCGGCAATGATTTTGACCAAACTCAAAAACGACGCAGAGAAGTATCTCGGCGAAAAGGTTACGGAAGCGGTTATCACCGTCCCCGCATACTTCACGGACTCGCAACGTCAAGCAACCAAAGACGCAGGTAAGATTGCCGGCTTGGAAGTGAAACGTATCATCAACGAGCCAACGGCGGCGGCACTCGCATACGGCATCGATAAGGACGAGAACAAGAATCAGAAAGTCCTCATCTTCGACCTCGGCGGCGGCACGTTCGACGTTTCTATCCTCGAACTCGGCGACGGCGTATTCGAAGTTCTTGCAACGGCAGGCAACAACCGCTTGGGCGGCGACGACTTCGATAAGCGCATTATGGACTGGATTACGGGCGAGTTCAAGAAAGAACACGGCGTTGACCTCACCAAAGACAAGATGGCAATGCAACGTATCAAAGAAGCCGCGGAAAAGGCGAAGATCGATTTGTCAGGCGTGACCAAAGCGAAGATTTCGCTTCCGTTCATCGCAATGGACAACGGCGTGCCTATGCACCTTGATATGGAACTTACCAGAGCAAAATTCGATTCGCTCACAGAAGATCTCGTCAAGGCAACGCAAGGTCCTATGCAACAAGCGCTCAAAGACGCAGGGCTCACTTACAACGACATCGCAAAAGTCATTTTGGTCGGCGGTTCGACTCGTGTTCCTGCAGTGTACGAATCGGTTAAACGTATCACAGGCAAAGACCCGTATAAGGGAATCAACCCCGACGAGTGCGTGGCTCTCGGCGCGGCAATTCAAGGCGGCGTTCTCGCAGGCGAAGTGAAAGATATGCTCTTGCTCGACGTCACACCGTTGTCGCTCGGCATCGAAACGCTCGGCGGCGTATGCACCAAACTCATCGACAGAAACACCACCATTCCTACCAGCAAATCGCAAGTGTTCAGCACGGCGGCTGACAACCAAACCGCAGTCGATATTCACGTTTTGCAAGGCGAAAGACAATTTGCTCGCGACAACAAGACGCTCGGCAGATTCGAACTCGTCGGAATCGCACCCGCACCGCGCGGAATCCCGCAAATCGAAGTCACCTTCGACATCGACGCAAACGGTATCGTATCCGTCAAGGCTTGCGATAAGGCTACGGGCAAATCTCAATCCATCACCATCACCGCGTCTTCCAACCTCACCGAAGCGGACATTGACGCCGCTGTCAAAGACGCAGAGAAGTACGCAGAGGAAGACAAGAAGCGCAGAGCGGTCGTGGACGCAAAGAACAACGCAGAACAACTTATATTCGCAGTGGATAAATTCGTGAGCGAAAACGGCGAGAAACTCGAAGAAGCAGACAAGACGCAAGTCACCGAAGCGACGAAGACCGCAACCGAAGAACTTGCAAAAGCAGAGAGCGAAGACGACGTGAAAGCGGTTGTCGAGAAATTGACGAAAGTCACCGACCCCATCTTCACGAAGTTCTATCAACAAAACCCCGAAGCGGCGGCTGAAGCGGCAAAGCAAGCGGGCATCAATCCCGAAGACTTCCAAGGCGGCGCAAATTCGGACGGCGGCGTAGACGGAACGGTTGACTGATATAGGTCAAAACAATAACGTATCGAGGCGCAACGGGCAACCGTTGCGCCGAGACGTATAAAAAGAAATCTCGATTTTGTCAAGAAACATCGAGATAACGTGCAAAAAGCACCCAAATACGAATAAAGGCAACCCGATAGGGTTGAAGAATAGATTATGGTAGCAAAAAATTATTACGAAATACTCGGCGTCGAAAAGACGGCTACTGCAGACGAATTGAAACTTGCCTATCGTAAACTCGCAAAAAAATATCATCCCGATATGTACGTTTCGGCAAGCGAGCAGGAAAAGAAGGACGCAGAGGCGAAGTTTAAGGATATAAACCACGCATACGAAGTGCTTTCCGATCCCCAAAAGCGCGCGGCATACGACACCTACGGCGACGAAAACGGTCCGCAGGCAGGCGCAGGCGGATTCGGCGGATTTTCGGGCGGCACTGGCGGATTCGGATTCGATATGGACGACATATTCTCGTCAATCTTTTCGGGATTCGGCGGTGGCTCGTCGAGAACGCAACGCGCAAACTCCCCTCAGAGAGGGCAGGATATCCTTGTCGGCGTAACTCTCACCTTCGAGGAAGCGGCGTTCGGCACTCAAAAGACGGTCAACGTCAAGAGAGTTGAAAATTGCCCCGACTGCAAAGGTACGGGCGCAAAAGACGGCACTGCGTTCAAGGTTTGCTCGCAATGTAAGGGTAGCGGCAGAGTGACCATGACTCAACGCACTCCGTTCGGTCAAGTCAGCACGCAGGGCGTTTGCCCCACCTGTCACGGCACGGGCAAGATTATCACCGACAAATGCACCTCTTGCGGCGGCGTGG
Organism: Anaeroplasmataceae bacterium; assembly: GCA_963659595.1. Taxonomy (GTDB): domain Bacteria; phylum Bacillota; class Clostridia; order Christensenellales; family CAG-917; genus CAG-475. The sequence goes on from CAVKUX010000052.1 coordinate 8,765, forward strand.
GTCGCTTCGAAAAGGTGCGCGAAGTCAAAGTCAACATTCCTGCCGGTATCGATTCGGGACAAAGAGTCAGATACGACAACGAAGGTCACGCAGGCTCCAACGGCGGCGAAAAGGGCGGTTTGTACGTCGAAGTCAGGGTCGCGCCGCACAAACTTTTTTCGAGAAACGGATTCGACGTGTTGCTTGAAGTGCCTGTTTCCATCGTTGACGCAACGCTCGGCACGACAATCGAAGTGCCTACGCTTTACGGCAATAAGGACGTCAAAATCCCCGAAGGCACGCAGAGCGGAACGGTGTTTACAATCAAGAATTACGGCATAAAGAAACTAAAAGGCACCGGGAAGGGCGATATGTTCGTCAAGGTCGTCGTCGAAGTTCCCAAGAGCGTGAGCAAGGAACAAAAAGAGTTCCTCAAACGCTTCGATCAGATTTCGGACGAGAAGAAACAATATCCGCTCAAAAAAGCCTACGAAGAAAAGACAAAATAAGACAAACCACACAAAAGCGGCAATCTAAGCCGCTCAAATGCGAGAGTATAACGAATGAAATACAAAACGATAACGGTTTTTACAAACCATAACGATGCCGACCTCATCTCGTCTGCAATGTTTGACGCAGGTGCGGGCGGCGTTTCTATTTTGGACAAACAAGACTTTCTCGACCTCGTAAAAAGCGACGTTATCTGGGACTACGTCGACGAAAGCGTATTGCAACAGAGTGAAGCGGTCAAGGTTTCCACTATGTACGAGCCTACCGACGCGGATTTTCTTGCCGCGCTCGAAGCGAATCTCGAAGAAATGAAGAAAAACGGCGTGCAATTCGGCGAAATTTTGCTTGGCGAAATCGACGCCGCCGACTACGAAAACGAGTGGAAAAAGTACTATAATCCCATAAAAACGAAGAATATAACCATAGTTCCCACTTGGATAGAGTATAAGGCGAGCAAGGGCGAAAAGATTATGCGCCTCGACCCGGGAATGGCGTTCGGCACGGGTTCGCACGCAACGACGAGAATGTGCCTCGAACTTATGGACGTAAAGGGCAAAGACGTAATCGACGTGGGGTGCGGAAGCGGAATTTTGGGCATTGCGGCAAAGATTTGCGGCGCAAAAAGCGTGTATATGTGCGACATCGACGAACAAGCGGTGGAATTTGCAAAGCGCAACGCCGAACTCAACAAAGTGGACGCAACCATCGAAAGAGCGGATTTGCTCGAAGGCAATCAACAAGCGGACTTTATATTTGCAAACATCACCGCCGATATACTTATGCGTTTTTCAAAGAGCATAGGCAAGCACTTGCGCCAAAACGGAACTATTGTGTTGTCGGGTATCATTGACACGAGGCTCGAGGAAGTGATACAATGTTATCAAAGAGAGGGCTTTGAGATTGTCGAACGTATGGCAATGGACGACTGGCGCGCGCTCAAACTTAAACAAAAGCAAAATTAACCCGATTAGAATATGGAAATCAGAAGATTTTTTGTCAATCCGCAAGACATCTGCGCAAACGGTGAAATCGTTGTTTTTGGCGACGAGTTTTTGCATATGACAAAAGTTCTTCGCTACAAAACGGGTTACAAAGCGATAGTGTGCGCAAACGACGGCATCGAAAGATTCTGCACGATAAAGCAAATCGACCGCGACAGAGCGATTTTGTCGGTTGACGACGAGAAAGTGCTAGATAAAAAGAGGGTGCACGTCACGCTGTTTGCAGGGCTTTTGAAAAACAATAAACTCGATTTTGCAATTCAAAAGGCGGTCGAACTCGGAATAGACGAGGTTCGCCCGTTTCTGTCAAGCAATACGGCGGAAACAAAATTCGCAAAGGACAGAGCGGACAAAATCGCACTCGAAGCCGCAAAACAATGCGGTTCGGCATATCTCACGAAAGTTTGCGAACTTTGCGATTTTCAAGACGTAATAAAGTCGTTTAGCGACTTTGACAAAGTGCTGTTTGCTTACGAGGACGAAAAGAAAAACCGCATAAAAGATTGCGATTTGAGCGGCAAAAAGATTGCTTTGATTGTGGGCGCAGAGGGTGGTTTTACCCCCGAAGAAGCGCGAATCGCAAAAGAAGCGGGCGCGCAAATCGTGACGCTCGGCAGACGTATTTTGCGTGCGGAAACCGCCTCAATCGTGGCATCCGCACTGCTTTTGGACGCTTTGGGGGAACTTGATTATGAGTGACAAACTTCCCAAAATTTCAGTATTTACGTTGGGTTGCAAGGTCAATCAGTACGACACCGACGCAATGCTCGCAATTTTCGAGCATGCAGGCTTCGAGATTGCAGAAGGGCTTGAATTTGCCGACGTTTACGTCATAAATTCCTGCGCCGTAACCGCCGAAGCCGAGAAAAAATCCCGTCAATCGGTGACGAGAATACTCAAAGTCAATCCCAACGCAAAGATTTTCGTGTGCGGTTGCGCTTCTCAAAACAATTTTTCGCAGTTTGCAAAAAACAACGTTCAATACATATCCGGCAGCGACGGAAAACTCGATTTCGCTCGCAAAATCGTATCGGAATTTAAGGGCGAAGAAGCACAGTTCGACAAAATCGTTCCCGATAAATTCGACATAAGTTCGGTTTTCGAAGACAACGACGGAATCGTCAATCTTCGCACGAGGCATTTCATCAAGGTTCAGGACGGTTGCAACAACTTTTGCAGTTACTGCCTTATTCCTTACGTCAGAGGCAGAAGCCGCTCGCGTGCCATAGAGAGTATCGAAAGAGAACTCGACGAGGTGCAAAACGTCGCAAAAGAGGTGGTTGTCACGGGCATAAATCTTTCCGCATACGGCAGGGATAACGGCTCGTCGCTCACCGAACTTATGAAAATGCTCTCGAAGTACGATTTTGCCGTGCGCCTCGGCTCGCTCGAAGTGGGTGTTGTGTCAAAAGAGTTTTTGGACGCGACGAAGGGCATAAAGAGATTCTGTCCGCACTTCCACCTGTCATTGCAAAGCGGCGACGACAGAGTGCTTAAAGCGATGAATCGCCACTACACTTGCGACGAATACTATGCGGCGGTGCAACTTATCAGAGAATACTATCCCGACGCGGCGATTACGACGGACATCATCGTCGGATTTCCGAGCGAGGGGGAGGAAGAATTTGAAAACTGCGTTGCTTTTGCAAGAAAAGTCGGATTTGCCGATATTCACGTTTTCCCGTATTCATCGAGAAGGGGAACGGTTGCGGGGCGTATGCCCACACTTCCGCCCGAAGTGGTGCTCGACCGTCAAAAACGTATGAGCGCAGTCAAGCACGAACTTGTGCGCAACTACTTCAACAAGCAACTCGGTATGCCCGCCAACGTGCTGTTTGAAACGCAAACGCACGGCGTTTGGTGCGGACATTCCCCGAACTACGTCAAAGTATACTCGAAAAACGGCGCGCATAACGAAATCCGTCTTATCACGCCCACTCACATCTATCTCGACGGCGTTGCAGACGACACCGTAAAACAATAAAAGGAAGAAATCGATATGGACAACTGCATTTTCTGCAAAATCGTTAAAGGCGATATTCCGTCTACGAAAGTCTACGAAGACGACGATATGATTATCATAAAGGACTTGAATCCGCAAGCCCCCGTACATCTTTTGCTTATCCCCAAAGAGCATTACGCAAACATAATCGAGATGACGGACAATCAAGCGCAAACCCTCGCAAAATGCCTCAAAAAACTCTCTACGCTCACCGACGAATTGGGGCTTCAAAACGGTTTCCGTCTCGTATCCAACAAGGGTGAGGACGGTTGCCAGTCGGTCGGACATTTGCATATACATATAC
>CAVKUX010000053.1:0-12493 GCA_963659595.1 Anaeroplasmataceae bacterium
GCGTTGAACGAGCCTTTTACGCTTGCGAGCGGATGACTTTTGGGCAAAAATGCAGGATGCACCCTCGCTTCGATTTTGCCCTCGTCCGTCAACTTTGAAATCGCAAGCAGTTTTATCTCGTATCCGAGTTCCTTGCCTATTGCGATATCCTCTACGCCGACGTTCGAGATTCCCTCGCGATACACCTTTTCGACGGGAACGCGTTTGCGATACGCCAAAGATGACAGGATGCTGTTTTTGTACGTTGCGTCGAATCCCTCCACGTCTGCGGTGGGATTTGCTTCGGCATAGCCGAGTTTTTGCGCTTCTTTAAGGCAGGATTCGTAGTCCGCTCCCTCGTCGCTCATTTTGGACAAAATATAGTTGGTCGTGCCGTTGACTATGCCTTTGAGCGAGGTTATGCGGTTTGCCTGCATTGCGTCGGTGAGCGTGCGTATCACAGGAACGCCGCCCACGCAACTCGCCTCAAAATAGAGTCCCGCGCCGCTTTCTTCGGCTGCGGTTTCGAGTTCGTGCCAACTCTTTGAAAACATCTCTTTGTTTGCCGTCACAATGCTCTTGCCTTTGCGCAACGCTTTCAAGAGGAAAGTTTTTGCAGGTTCTACGCCGCCGAAAAATTCCGCGACGATTTGAATTTCGTCGTCGTTTACAACGTCGTCGATATTCTGCGTGACAATTGATAGGTCAACTCCGAGTTGCTTGCATCTGTCGATGTTTCTTTCGAGAATACGCTTGATTTCGATGTCCAAGCCCTCGTTTTTCTTTATAGTTTGGCGCATATCGTTGAGGATTTCATAAGTTCCGCCGCCGACGACGCCGAGCCCCAAAAGCGCAATTCCGATTTTTTTCATAAAAATTTACCTTCAAATATGCGGCTTAGACATTTTTAAGTCCGTTTTGCCGCTTCAACTTACTTTTTGTTTCTGTCGTAGATATATTTCAATCCTTTGAGCGCAAGCGCGCGGTCGGTTACGTCGATAAGTTCGGGTTCGACATTCTCGACGAGTTCGCTAAGTCCGCCCGTCGCAACCACTTTTGCGCCCTTCATTTCATCAAGTTCCTTGTACTTGCTCACCATATATTTCACAAGACCGGTGTATCCGTACACTATGCCGCTCTGCATACAACTTTTCGTGTCCGTACCCACGATATTTTGCGGCTTTTCGAGTTCGATTCTCGGAAGTTTCGCCGCCGTAGTAACGAGGGATTCGGTTGCGGTTTTGATGCCGGGCGCAATCGCACCGCCGATGTACACGCCGTCTTTGGTGACGAGGTTGAACGTCGTCGCCGAGCCGAAATCCACAACTATCACGGGTCCGCCGTAAAGGTGATACGCCGCCGCCGCGCCCACGATTCTGTCCGTGCCGAGTTGGGTCGGGTGAGCGTAGGCAAGTTTTATGCCAGTGTCCGTCTTTGACGAAACGATAAGCGGCGCTTTGCCGATATAATAACGGCACATATGCTCGATTGTGTAATTGAGAGCAGGCGCAACCGACGACATAACGCACGCGTCTATATCCTCGAAATTTACGCCGCGCTGTTTGAGCAGATCGTAAAGCACCATTCCGTACTCGTCGGCAGTGCGTGAAGCCTTTGTGGAAACACGCCACGAAGCAACCAACTCGTCGCCGTCGAAAACGCCGTATTTGACGTTGGTGTTGCCGATGTCCATAGTGAGAATCATTTTGTCACCTCGCGCCGTAGCGCAGTATTGTTATAAAAATTATTATAACAAACAACCGAAATATTATCAACCACAAAAACTCACGTTTTAGGATTAATGCGTTTCTCTTCGGGTATGCGAAATCGGGCAAAGTCAAAAAATGCGATATTTTCCGCAATCGGCACAAAAAAACGAGCAAAAACGGCTCTTAAAATCGGCGTTGACACAAACCGTTTGTTGTGATATTATTTACTGTCAACTTTATATATCAGGAAAAATTATGATAAGCAAAGCATTCGACGCAATCAAAAATCACGACGTTATAGTCATTCACCGCCACCAAAGCCCCGACGGCGACGCTATGGGAAGCCAACTCGGCTTGAAACGCGTGCTTCAAACCAATTTCCCCGACAAAAAGATTTATGCAGTGGGAGATTCGGCGGGCAGATTTTCGTTTATGGAAGGAAGCGTTATGGACGAGATAAGCGACAACGTATATGACGGCGCACTCGCAATCGTTCTCGACACGTCGGCAAAATCGCTCATATCCGACGACCGCTATGCGCTTGCAAAAACAACGATTCGAATCGACCACCATATCTTTGTCGAGGGCATTGCGGACATCGACATCGACGACACGAGTTTCGAGAGTTGTTGCGGTCTCGTGACATATCTCGTTCGCGAATGGGGACTTACGATAGATTCTCGCGCCGCACAAGCCTTGTATACGGGCATTGTGACGGACAGCGGAAGATTTTATTACGATTCCACTTCTCCACGCACTCTCGCTTTGGCGAGTTTTTTGCTCGAAAAGGGATTCGATCCCTCAGGCATCTATTCCAATCTGTACGTCGATACATACGAGAACGTCAAAAAGCGCGCGCAATTCGTGCTTTCCATTCGATTTACGCCCGACAACGTGGCGTATTCATATTCGGACGCACAGCGTGTTCGCGAACTGGATATGGATCCGCAAAGCATATCGCGCGGATTTGTCAACACTATGGGCGACCTAAAGGGCGTGGACGCGTGGGTGAACTTCACCGAGTGCGAACAAGGCGTCTTGTGCGAGATTCGCTCCAAAAACCTAAATATAAATCAAATCGCACTCGCTCACGGCGGCGGCGGACACCTAAAGGCAAGCGGCGCAACCCTGAAAGACAGACAGGAAGCAATGCAAGTGCTTGAAGAACTCAATGCGCTCGTAAGAGAAGGAGAAAGAATATGACGGACAATTTTGAAATTAAAAAGAAAATACTCGACAAAATCAAGCAATACGACAGAATTATAATAACGAGGCACTTCCGCCCCGACGGAGATGCCATAGGCTCGACAAAGGGGCTTGCCAAAATCCTCAAACTTTCCTTCCCTCAAAAAGAGGTGTACGTTCTCAACGAGGACAGTTCGCAATACCTTGCGTTTTTGGGAGGCGAGGATGCGCCAATCGACGACGAAAAGTACGCCGACGCGCTCGTAATCGTGTGCGACACCGCAACAACCGACCGCATTTCCAACAAAAAATACGCTCTTGGAAAAGAGATTATCAAAATCGACCACCACATCGACGTAAAACCCTACGGCGATTTGAGTTGGGTTGAGGAAGAAAGGTCGTCGCTTTGCGAAATGATTGCGGACTTCTGGCTCACGTTTAAGGACGAACTCGCAATCGACGAGGAAGCCGCCGCTTGCATTTTCACGGGTATGGTCACCGACAGCGGCAGATTCAAATTCAGTTCGGTTGACGGCGACACTATGCGCAGAGCCGCCGCGCTTTTGGACGTGGGTATAAACACCGAATGGATTTACTCCAACCTCGATCTCGACGACTTCGACGTGTTCAAATTCGAGGCATACGTCTACAAGAAAATGAAAATATCCAAAAACGGCGTCGCTTACATCTATGTCGACAAGGCTATGCAAAAGAAATACAAACTTTCAAACGAGCAAGCAAGCAACGTCGTGTCCTACCTCGACGGCATAAAAGGCGCAATCGTGTGGCTTGCGTTCATACAAAACGCCAGCGGTAGCATAAGAGTGCGCTTGCGTTCGAGATTCGTCACGATCAACGCCCTCGCAGAAAAGTACGGCGGAGGCGGACACGACAAAGCGAGCGGAGCAACCGTGCATAGCAAAAGGGAGATGAAACAGATGATTTCGGACGCGGACGAACTTGTCAAAAACTACAAAGAAAACAATACGGGTTGGCTATGAAATTGCTTGTTACAAACGATGACGGAATACAGTCCGAAGGCTTGGCAATCGTCGCGAAATGGGCGACAAAACTCGGTGACGTAACCGTTTCCGCCCCGAAATTCGAGCAGAGCGGAAAAAGTCACTCCATCGACATTCACAATCCATTCGAGGTCAAACGCATAGACTATATGGACGGCGTTCGCGCGTTTAGCGTGGACAGTTCCCCTGCCGACTGCGTGCGATTTGCCACTCTCGGACTTCACGAGAGTTACGACCTCGTGATTTCGGGCATAAACAAAGGGTTCAATCTCGGCGAAGACATAATGTATTCGGCAACCAACGGCGCGATTTTCGAGGCTTGCACGAGAGGTCTGAAAGCGCTTGCCCTTTCCACACACACGCACTCTTTCGACGACGCGGCAAAGCGACTGGACGACGTGTACGATTTCGTGCAAAAATACAATCTTTTCGCCTACGGAAACATATTCAACGTAAATATCCCCAAAGACGCAAAATCCATTTTGCTCACAAGGCAAGGCGGCGCGTACTTCACCGACGATTTCATCGACCTCGCCGACGGAACTTGGCGACAAGAAGGACATTGCATCCACCAAAACAATCACGATTTGACAATAGACAGCGACGCCACAATCGACGGCTACGTCAGCGTAACGCCACTCACCATCGCCCGCACCGACTACCCTACGTACTCCGCCCTCAAAAACATCATAGAAAACGCATAGAAAACCACATAAAAACATGTAAAAAATATATAGAAAAACGCATTAAAAATGCATAAAAATTGCGCCGAAACGATAAGTTTAACGGCGCAATTTTTTGTCAAAATTTTACAGCGTCAAAGTTTTCTTTGAGAGATTGCGTCGGGTTCAATGCATCGTCGACGGAAAACGCGGCGGTTGATTTGCTCTTCTTTTTAGCCTCTGCGTCTTTGAGCAAAGTTTTCAAATCTTCGGAATTCTCGGATTCCCGAACGGGCGATTTTTGGATGGCGAGTTGCCGATTCGTCAGCCGCTGTGCTTCCTTGCGGAAATGTTCTTCCATAACGTCTTTCGTGGCGTTGTTGTTGAGGGAAAAATCCTGCGCCAAGAACTTTTTGAGTTCTATCTCGACGGACACGGCGACGCTTTCTACGTTGAGTGCGTCTTTGTCAAAATGATATCTTTCCTTCATCTGCTCGTATGCGCCGAGCCACTTCGCTCTAAAAAGCCGCAATCTTTCGAGTTCCTGTCTGTATCTCGATTTTACGTCTTCGGTCAATCTGTTTGCGTTTTCGGTGGCGTTGACAAGGGCAAGTTTTATTTGCTCCTCTCTGCTCCTAAGCACTTCGATTTGCAATTTGAGAGATTCGTTTTCTTGTTTGAGTTGGTTCACCCTGTCTCTTTGCCCGAGTTGAATCTCGTCCGTCTTTGCCTGTTCCAAAGCGATATAGCCGTCGACGGCGTCGCGGTCGTAACCTTTTCTCGACAAGGGGAATCTCGTTGCGTTTTTCTTTTTCATAATATCCTCGAAAATTTTTCTATGAAAAAGATACCAAAAATCACACGACATCGGCGAATAATCTTTTGCAGAAAAATGTCGATTTGTCTGCAAAAACGATGTTTTATGTCATATGTTTGAACGCATAAAGCGTTTGTTTTGCAAAAATAACGAATCAAATGCACAATACAAAATGATTATTCACTCAAAAAAATCGCGGCATTTTATATGAAAATCAAAGGCGTTTTTATGTGAAAAACGAAGGCAAAATTGCCTTCGTTTTTTCAAAATTATGACATATATTTTTCCAAAATCTACACCGCTATTTTGTCGGTTTTCGCGTTTGCGCTTCTCAAATTCAATGTTCGCTGTTGAGAAGTTTGTGCTTCAAATCCCAAAGTTTTTGCGAGAGGTCGACCTTGTATTCCTGCGTGTTGACAACTCGTCTGTACTCGGGGAAGAACGATGCAATCGACTTGTCTTCTCTGTCGCAAATCTCCTTGAGCGTTGGCATCTCGTACGCGAGTTTTCCGTCCTTGAAAATCGGCACCATAAGTTCTTTGAGTTCGTAATCGGTGAACGTGGTCTTTTTCCAAGTCTGTTCGGGGTGGAAAATCGTTAGCGGTTTCGAGGCGTCGAAAGTTTCGTCTTCGAGGCAAATCAAGTCCGCTTGCGCCATACCGTCCTTAAATATGCGAACAATCTTTTTTACGCCGGGATTCGTGGTCTTTTCGTGGCTGTTGGACACTTTGATTTTCGGCACGAGGTTGCCGTCTTCTTCGAGAGCGCAGAGTTTGTACACGCCGCCCAGAGAGGCATTGTTATAACTCGTGATAAGTTTTGTGCCTATGCCGTAAACGTCGATTTTCGCGTCTTGCGAATTGAGTGCCAAGAGTATGTCCTCGTCAAGGTCGTTGGTTGCAAAAATGAGGCAGTCCTCGTGTCCCGCTTCGTCGAGCATAACTCTCGCTTTGCGGCTAAGATACGCCAAGTCGCCGCTGTCGAGACGGATTCCGACGGGCTTGTGTCCTTGCGCTTTGAGTTTGTCGAAAACCTTGATTGCGTTGGGAACGCCGCTTTTGAGAGTGTCGTAGGTGTCCACCAAAAGCAAGCAGTTGTCGGGATAAATTTCGGCATACTTCTCAAACGCTTCGAGTTCGGTGTCGAAAGACATAACCCAACTGTGCGAGTGCGTACCCGTGACGGGGATTCCGAAAAGTTTGCCCGCAACGACGTTGGACGTGGTGCGGCAACCGCCTATGCAAGCGGCGCGCGCGCCGTAAATGCCTGCGTCGGGACCTTGCGCTCTGCGAAGCCCGAATTCGCTTATTTTGTTTTTCGTACACTCCTTCAAACGCGCGGCTTTGGTTGCGATGAGCGTTTGATGGTTTATAAACGTAAGGAGCGCGGTTTCCACGAGTTGCGCCTGCCAAAGGGGCGCGGACACCGTGAGAATAGGCTCGTAGGGAAACACCATCGTGCCTTCGGGTACGGCTTTGATGTCGCCTGTAAATTCAAACGTTCCGAGCGCTTCCAAAAAGTCCTCGTCGAAGATTTCGAGCGAGCGCAGATACGCGATGTCGCTCTCGTCGAAATGAAGATTGAGGATATAGTCTATCGCTTGTTCGAGTCCTGCCGCGATTGCGTAGGAATATCCGCCGCTTCCGCGATAGAAGATGTCGAACACCGCCCTTCTTTCGTCGAGTTTGCAACGGTGATAGCCGTTCATCATCGTCAGTTGATAAAGGTCGGTCAGCAGCGTGAGATTGTTGGTTTTGATTCTTTCGGTCGTATAATCAATATTTGCCATTTTGCACCTGATTTTGCAATGAAGTCATGCTTGCGAGGCGTAAACGTCTTGCTTTTTCATAGCGTTGAATCTGCGTTTATAGTCTTTGGGGACGTGGTAATAGTCGGCGTTTTCGAAGTCGATTGAGATATAATCGGGCTCGTTCTTTCTGACGTATCCGATTTTGAGGAGCAATTCGGCAAAGAATTTCTTTGCTTTGTCCGATGATTTTTGGCTGTTTGTTGCAACGTCCTCGAAGAGTTTGCCCACAAACTTATAATTTTTTACTTCGTATTCGGTGAGGATTGCGCCGTCTATGCCGTTTTGAGCGCTCTTTCTCGCGTCGAGATATGCAAGGCGCGATGTGCGAGCGAGTATGTACAAAACGCCGATGACGAGCGAAAGTATCGCAACGATGAGGCACGCGGTTTTTGTGACAGGCACTGCGTCCATACGCAAATATTCAAGCCAATATCTTCCTATGCAATACCAGAACAGATAGAAAATCATCAAGATTCCGGGGTATTTCTTTTGGTAGTCTTTCCTCCACATAAGCACGCAGAAAATCGCGCCGATCGTGTTCCAAACGCCCTCGTAGAAGAAGGTTGCGCAGAACCAGTTTCCGCCGCCGCCTGCTTGGATATGCGAATAAACGACGCTCTTGAACGCGTCCTCAACGCCGCTCGGATCGGTGATGTACACGCCGAACGGGAAGAATTGCAACGCTTCGTTCGTGATTGGCAATCCGAAGGCTTCCTGATTTATAAAGTTGCCCCATCTGCCCACGATTTGACCGATAAGCACGGGTACGACCACAAGGTCTACGACGTTCAGAAAGTTGGTTTCTTTTTTGTGGCGCACAGAGAAGAACGCCGCGCCGATAAGACCGCCCACAAGACCGCCTATGATGGTGATTCCGCCCTTCCATATCGCAATGATGTTTACAAATTTATCCCAGCCCTCGAGACCGTTGTCGCCGAAATATTCGTCCGCACGCGGAATGACGTACAAAAGTCTTGCAAAGACGATTGCAAGCGGAATGAGCCACAAGAAAAGTTCCACCGCGTCGTCCGACGATATGCCGATTTTTTTTGCTTGCCAACAGGCGTACAAAAGACCGAGAAGCATACCGCACACGATGAGCAGTCCGTACCACTGCACCGTGAGTCCGCCGATCGAAAATGCCACTCTCGGGTCTTGCGCCGTAGATAAAAGGAAATTGATCATATCTTATCCCCCTATATTGAGTTTGGTTGCGCCGCTTTGGCGTATTGCGAGTTTGAAGACGTTTTCGTCGCCGAACATAACGTCGAGCGCGCCCTCAACGCCACTCGCTTTCTTGTCTGCAAACACCAATATCGTGCCTGCAAAACCGCCGCCATGCACGCGCGAAGCGACTACGCCCTCGATTTTGACAACTCTGTCGAGTGCGTTTTCGAGGTTGTGATTCCTGCCTGCGGGCGAATAAGTGTTCTGAAGTTTGTATCTCGAACTCAATCCCGACTCGTTCACGATGTCGAGAAACGCCTTCTCGTCCTTTTCGTCTATTGCTTTGACTGCGTTTTCCACGCGCTCGTTTTCCTCGAAGAAGTGTTCTGCGCGAAGGTATGCCCTCTCGCTCACTTTTTCCACGATGTTTTGCTTGTCTCGATTCCACTTTCCCGGCGAAATCTCGTGCAAGAGTTTTGCGCCGAAGCAAGCGGCGACTTCTTTCATCTCGTGCGGTATTGCGGCGTAGTCGTCCGTAAGGTCGCTATGGTCGCCGCCCGTCGCGATGACGTAGATGTCGAGATTGTCAAACGTCCAGTGAGCCTTTTCGATGACGGGATTGTCAAAATCGGCAAAGTCTATGAGATTTACGCCGCCGAGCGCGATTGCGCTTTGGTCCATAAGTCCGCAAGGCTTGCCGAAGAACGTGTTTTCGGCATACTGCGAGGCTTTTGCTTTGAACACCGCGCTCAACTTCGAATCGTTGTACATAACGTTGAGAATTTCCGCTATCGCAAGTTCAAACGAACTCGACGACGAAACGCCCGCGCCCTTAGGTACGGAAGACGTCATACAAGCGCTGAAACCGCCCACGTTTTTGTCGGAGCGTTTGAAGTAGTCCACAACGCCCTTGATGAGAGCGGTAGACGTGCCGATTTCGCTTACGGAAAAATCGGGTTTGGACACGTCCACGCGAAGCATGGGATAGCCTTTGGATTTGACTTCGATTATGCCGTCGCTTCTTTTCGATACGCTTGCGAGCGTGTCGACGTTTATCGCGGCGCAAAGCACTTTGCCGCCGTTGTGGTCGGTGTGGTTGCCCACGATTTCGATGCGCCCGGGCGACGAGTAAAACTCGACGTCGGAGGTGTTGAAAACGTCTTTGTGCATTTTGAAAAGTTCTTCGAATCTGTCCGTCTGTTCGCTTTTGCAAACGCCGTAAACGTCGTTGCAGACGGCGCGAAGTTTTTCGTTGTCGAGATTTTCAAACGTCATAGTCTTTTCCTTTGATAGCATATTATGCTATATTGTAGCACACAACGCTCGTCAATGCAAGGCAAATAAGAATTTGTCGGACGTCAATATCTTTACAAAAAAATCTCGCTGCGCAACCGTTTTCGACTTGCGCCGACAATAAGCGTATGTTATAATGTAAAAAATCATTATTTTTTGAAGTATTTTCGGAGGTTTTATGCCAAGGATTTCTTTTGAAGAAATTGCAAAACAGAACGTTGCAAGGCTTTTGGATTATGCCCAAAACAAACTGTATTTGAGCGATTTGGACGCGATATACGCCCAAAATCAAATGCTCGACGCACTCGGGCTCACCGAGCCTTGCGAGGAACCGAAACTCGGCTCGTACGATATATACGACGTTATGTGCGCGCTTTCGGATTTTGCCGTGCGCAAAAAACTGATAGACGAGAACGCAAAATCCAATTTCGAAACCAAACTTATGGGTTACGTTATGCCATCTCCCTCGAAAACCGTCGAGATGTTCGACGACGAAGCAAGTTACGATGGCGTTGAAAAAGCCTGCGACTTCCTCTGTAAGCTCGGCTTCGACAGCCTGTACCTAAGAGGTAAGGACTACGAAAAAAATATTGTGTGGCAACACGAAGGAAAGCGCGGAAACATCACCGTCACCGTCAATCTTTCAAAACCCGAAAAAACGCCCGAACAAGTCCGCCTCGCAAAAGAAGCGAAAACGGGCTACCCCAAGTGCGTTCTTTGCGAAGATATGCTCGGTTTCGTCGGCAACGCGGCAATGCCCGCGCGCCAAAATATCCGCATAATTCCCTTCGAACTCGACGGCGAAAACTGGTTTATGCAATTCTCGCCGTACAGATATTTCGAGCAACACGTCATAGCGGTTTGCAAACAACATCGTCCTATGTGCGTAAGCGATTCGACCTTTGCGAGAATGGCGGATTTCGTGGATATGTTCCCCCACTATTTCATAGGCTCTAACGCCGCGCTTCCCATTGTCGGCGGCTCGATACTCGCCCACGACCACTATCAGGGCGGCAAAAAAGTGCTTCCCGTGTTCTCTCGCCCCTCTCTCAACTATTTTAAGGTTGCAGGCTATGCGGACGTAAACGTTTCAATCGTAGACTGGTACAACTCTATCGTGAGAATCGAAAGCAAAAACAGAATGCAAGCCCTCGAAGTCGCAAACAAATTCAGACGCGCGTGGGACGTTTACACAAACGAGAAAATCAACGTCGTTTGCGCAACCGAAAAGGACGGCGAAAAAGTCGAACACAACGCAATAACCCCCATACTTTCCATAAATTCGGACGGCGAGTATCAATTCAATCTCATACTTCGCAACAACCGCACGGACGAGGCGCACCCCTTCGGAATCTTCCATCCGAGAAAGGAATTGCACAACATCAAACAAGAGTCAATCGGCATAATCGAAGTTATGGGCTTGTTCATATTGCCGGGCAGACTTGCAGGCGAAATGGCTCAAATCCGCGACATACTCACGGGCAAAACGCCGCTCGATTTCAAGTCTTTGGCAGAGGAAACTCATCCCCTTCACAAACATTTGGGTATGATAACTCAACTTGTCGTGGACAACGGCACGAACTGCCAAGACGATGTTGCCCCAAAAGCCGTGACCAACTACATCAACGACGTTTGCGAGCAGATTCTCGAAACCACCGCCGTGTTCAAAAACGACCGAGAAGGTCAGGACGCGTTTGTGGATTTCATTCACTCGGTTGTGGATTAATCTTTCAAAAAATCACAAAATCAACACTTTATCAGTGCAAAACGCCGTTTTAAGCGGCGTTTTTCGGTAAAATCTTATCTTTATTCTTTTCAAGCGACTGCAACACGTCCATAGGCGCAACCACGATTGAATCGCCCACTCGCACCGCGCCGTCGCCATACCCCGCATACGGCGTGCCGTAGAAAACGAAGCGGTCGCCTTTTGGAATATTCGGATTGCCTTTCATTCCGCCGTCGAGCAAATCGCCAAGCAAATTATCCCCGAAAGCCTTTTTCGCTTTCTGCGTAGAACCGAACGCAACTATATACACCTTCTCGCCGTTTTTGTTTGCCAAAACCGTGTACGACACGGCGATAACGTCGTCTGCGTCCCTGTGATATTCAACCGTATACCCTGCCTTTTCCGCCTTTGCAATGCACTCGCTCTCGTAATTGCACGCAACGAGCGTAACCGACATCAAAATACATATCAGCAAGAGCGGCATTCCCTTTGCCAAAACTTTCTTCATATTTTCCACCTACCGCAATTGGAATGTAACAAATTGTCACATTTTATATAGTAACAAAATGTTACAATTTTGTCAATAACAAACTTAGGTGAAATGTGGAAAGCGGACTTATCGGGCTTAAAAGAATACGAAAAGAGAAGGGTTACAGCCAGTTGAAGGTAGCCCTTGACTTGAACATAAGCCGAGAAGCGTTGTCGTACTATGAAAACGGCAAGCGCAATCCCGACATACAAACCCTGCGCCTATTTTCAAACTATTTCAACGTGTCGATAGACTATCTTGTCAACGGCAAAGAATTTGAAAAGCACTGACCCCGATCAGTGTTTTTTTATGGTTATTTACTGTAATTTGTATTCTCTAATTTACTATAAAACCCGAATCGAGTTTGTAAACACATTATCCCCCCCCACCACATAGACTGTGAGACCGTCCAAAAAAACAAAATATCTTAATCGAGTTAAATTAAGATATACTAACTATAATGCTAGTTCTTTTCCTCGACTGCAAAATATTCGCACATATGAGCTAATTGTAACAACATGACAAAATCGTTTTTGTTTAAACTTGTATAGAATACTGCTGAGTGAGGACACCAATAAGTAGCAAACATCGAAT
>CAVKUX010000054.1:0-12474 GCA_963659595.1 Anaeroplasmataceae bacterium
TTGTATCGCAGCGCTCGCGACGATAGGTGCGTCGACGAGGTGTTTAATTCGATATTTGTTGTAGCAAAAAAATGACCGTTCACGTTTGCAATCGAGATTTCATATCAAAAGATTGTATAAAATCAATGAAAAATAAGGGTTGAAAAAAATGAGAAAAGTTGTTTGCGCAGTGCTTATAGTCGCAGTTCTTTTGACAAGCGCATTGTTTTTTGTTGCTTGCAACAAAAAGGAAGAAGTTGCGTCCACGGGCGAATTTTTGAAGGATGTGGCAAACGTTGCCACAAAGCCGAGCGATTTTGAATCGCTTTTCGACGCCGCCGCAAAATCCGCTATCGAAAAAGGCGTTGCCGAAAGTGCAAAAGCGGACGACGACGAAACCAAAGACCAAGACGCAATCAAAGACGTCGTTATGCTTCTTTACAATACGGCAAACAATTCCCGACTCAAAAACGAACATCAGAAAAAAGGCGTATCGCTTATGGTTCAACGCTCGCTCGGCGGAAACGAACAGGGCAGAGTGTATATGAACGGCTTCACCTTGCAATGCGGCGGAAAATGGTACTATCAACTTGCTTCGCAAGCGGCAAAGGGCGATGTTGCGGGCTTTGAAACAATCGCAAAAATTATGAGCCCTATCGCAGGCAATCTGCAAGTTGCATACACCCTTGACAGCAACAAATACAACTACGCATACATTATGGGTACGGCAACCCAAATGGATTGCACGTCAAACATTTTTCCGTATGCGAGTTTCATAATTCCGAAGGGCGAAGAACCCAAAGAGTACGATGATTTCGACGCGTACAAGGCGGACAGAAACTGCCGTGACGGGCAACTCGAACTCAACAATATGCGCATTTACCGCGAATTGCTTAAGGATTGCAAAATTTCCTACGATTCCGCAAAAGGTTGCTATTCCGTTACGTTCGCAATCGACTGCGAAAACGGCGACGAGGAACTTCTCAAAGACTTCCAAGCCAACTCTCGCCTCGATCTCGACATCGGCGTAAAATCCTTTACAATCAACAATACGATAAGCGGTTGGTGCGCCGAACTCGAAGTGTGGGACAACGGCTACGTCAGAGCATTCCGCTCGTACGAGGACTGGGCAATGATTGTCAAAGTCATCGGCATGAACGTACCCGTCGAGTCGCACCCCTCAAACGAGTTTGTATACGTCTGGAACACCGACGAAATCGTGAAAATCATCTCGCAAGACGAACGCCTTGACGATACTTTGCGCTCGAATTTTGCAAAAAACGACGGCGCGAAAATCGAAAAGTGTATCGATTACTACGCAAACCTTGCTCAAAACGGCAGTGAATTTGTCTTTGACTGGTTTACGTTTACCCTTGCTCTTGTCGGCAGCGTTGTCGGCGCAATCATCATTGTCGCAATCGTCCTTGCAATTCTTTTCAAACAAGGCAAACTTCCCAAACTTCAAGAGGCAATCGAGCGCGACAAAGCGCGCCGCAGGGCTATAAAGGAGCAGGATATGGAGGACAAGATTGAGAAGAAAGAGAAAAAACTGCGCTAAATCGCGCCTAACTTTGGACGCGATTGATGCACAAGCGTAGCAATCGCTATTCCGTCACTTCGTTCCTTACAGAGACACTCGTTCGTCAACTCATTTACGATTAGTAAATTAGGGTTGCCGTCCGAGTGCCTCTTTCTCGTTATGCATCGATTTATCGCAGTTTTTTAGTGTGTTCGAAGACGTTATGAAAACCGCCGTCCGCTCTCTTTGCAGAGCGGACTTACTAACGAACACTTAATCGAAGTTTACTTATAAACGGTATGTGCCTATTCGTAGACGGAACGCGAGCCGCAAGGCGACAGAGTGCCTTTGGCGCAGTGCTGTTGGCACAATGATATCCACGCATAGCGCGGGTTGCGGGAGATTCAATATCGGGTGTGGGTGTCCCACCCTCTCGTCATTCAGAGCGTAGCGTGGGAATCCAGCGCAGCGCAATGCGGCTTACGCCTTGATTGCCACGTCACAATTTTATTGTTCCTCGCAATGACATAAAGAAAAATGAAATTCCAATCCTCCATATGTCATTCAGAGGAGCGAAGCGACGTAGGAATCCAGCGAAGCGTTATGCGGCTGTTGCCTTGATTGCCGCGTTGCAACATTCGTTGCTTCCTCGCAATGACGATTGGGTGGGAACACCCACACCCGATGTTGAATCTTTCCTTATGTCATTCGGAGGAGCGAAGCGACGTAGGAATCCAGCGAAGCGTTATGCGGCTGTCGCCTTGATTGCCGCGTTGCGACCTGTGTCGCGCCTCGCAATGACAAGCGCAAAAATCATCGCATTGGCAACGGCAACACGCAAGTTTGCGTATCGCCGAGAGCCGTGCTCTATTTATTGCGTTACTAACCACTCAGAGAATTTGCGCTATCAGTTCAAGCACAGATAAAACCTCACGCCGCAATTTCGCCAAATTATCTGCTTGGTGAAGTGCACTCCATGCGCAGGATGAGGATTTGAATATTCCGCAACCCAAACGAAGTTTGGATATCATCGTGCAGAAATGCATGATATCATCACAAAGTGATATCATCGCCTATGGCGATATCATTCGTTGTGTGAGGAAGGGGGAAGCTTTAATTTCGAGTATTTTGTAGAGAAATAACAAATCCTTGACAACATTCGATACAAACTGTAAAATAATGTAGTACTGTCTATTATTTATATATATTTACATATTTAATCGATAGGCTTAAAATCTTTAATCTAAAAGGGTAGATTATGAAAAAACGTATCATTGCAAGCGTGCTTGCGCTCGCGCTGATTGCAACTTGTGTGTTTGCTTTTGCGGCGTGCAACAACGGCAAAAACGATGTTCCCGCAACATTTGAAATGCCTGTGGGCGAACGCCCGAATTACTCGACGCTCGAATCTTTGACGGCAAACAAGGCAATCATCGACAAGGGCGTTGCCGAAAGCGCAAAAGCCGACGATGACGAAACCAAGGACCAAGACGCAATCAAGAAGGCGGTTATGGCTCTTTACACAACCGCAAACGAAAGCAGAATCAACACTCCGTTGTCGCTTGTGGTGCAAGAGAGCGACGCAGGCATAGAGATGGCAAAAGTCATAATGCACTCATTCAATCTCCGCAACGGCGACAAGTGGTACTACCAACTCGCAACGAGCGTGCAACCTGCATCCGACGATCCGGTGTACAAAGTTATGGCGGCGGCAGCGGCGGCGTTTGCGGGATACTTGAAAGTCGCATACACCAACGGCGACGGCAACTACTGGTTCTTTGCAGGCAAGGGCGTTGCATATTGCTGCGATTGTTCGATTGCTACTTTCCCGTATGCGAAATTCGAGATCCAGGAAAAGGATCATCCTTTCGAAAGTCCGCTCACGCTTGACGATTTCAACAACAAACTTCACGTTTTGAGCGGCTCGATTCACGAAATCAACAATATGGACTTCTGCGCCGAGATTATCGCCGACAATGCGACGATAAAACTTGAAAACGGACTCTATACCGTCGATTTTGCAATAGATATGGATTCGGACGCAGAACTCGTCGAAAAGTGGTTTGCAAAACCGCAAGAGGATATGAAAGAGGGCGGTCAAAAAATAAACTACTACAACTCCTACCGAGCAACCCTTCAAATGTGGGACAACGGCTACGCCAAGTATTTTGAATCCCACGCCGACAGAAATGCGGGCTCGGCAAGCGGAAAACCCGTTGACAAATACAGTTACGTCTGGACGGAAAAGGAAATCCTCGACCTCGTCGGGCAAGACGTTGACATCAAAGCAAAAGACAAATATTCGCTTCTCGACAATGTCAATCAATACATCGAAGCGTACAGCGACCCCGAATATGTAAACACAATCCAACTCGGCTTTTTCGATATTTTCGGCATTGTCGTGGGATGCATTGCGGTTGTGATAATCGTTATCGTCGTGACAATCGAAGTGCTTGTCAAAAAAGGCAAACTTCCCAAACTCGCCGCAAAGCGTGAAAAGGCAAAGCAAAAACGCCTTGCAAAAAAAGCGGCAAAGAACGGAAAGAAAATCGCCTTGATAGACGAAAATTCCAACGGCGAAACAATTGACGGAGTTTTCGACGAAGAAGACGAAACCGCATCCCAAAGCAGTGGCGACACCGACGACGGCAATGATGCCCAAAGCAGTGGTGACAGCAATGGCGGCAATAACGCCCAAAGCAACGGCGACACCGACGACGGCAATGACGCCCAAAGCGATATTGACGCTTCCGACGAAGAGAACACCCAAAGCGAAGACAAAGAATAACGACGTTGCAAGGTGATTTGTCAAACCAAGTGCAACCCTTTGTTTAATTCTTGCTCAAACAAATCTGTCGGTGTTTGGTAGTTTAGCAATCATCTATTTTTGAGCATAGGAAAAGCCGAGCGAACAAAATCGCCCGGCGAATATGTTTTTATCTTATTTATCTTTGTATTTTGACTCCGAAAAAGTCTTTTGCAAAAAATAATACGAACTCCGATTTTGTTTCAGGGTTCGTATTATTTGCATATGGTGGAGATAAGGGGATTCGAACCCCTGACCTTCGCATTGCGAACGCGACGCTCTACCAACTGAGCCATATCCCCACATCTGCATTCGGAACGTTCGATTTGTTCCTTGCTGTGTTATTATATCACATTATTTGATTTTGACAATTAATTTTTAACCATTTTTTTGAGATATTCTTTAAGCGTGCGCGAGTGCATGTATGTGATGCTGTTTCGCATAAATTTTGTTTGATTTTTTTGAGAAAATATCAAAAAAAGTATTGACAATTTCGGATAGATAATATATATTAAAACTAACAAGAATCATTATCAATAACATTACACGTGAAAAAAGATTCGAGGAAGAATAAAGTGACAAAGAGAAACACGATACAAAAAGAAGTGGTTGCGAGGATTGTGAAAGAGGCTTGCAATCATCCGACGGCGGATATGGTTCTTGCCGAGGCGAAGAAGGAATTGCCGAATCTCAGTTTGGGCACGGTGTATCGAATTCTCAAAGATATGGCAAGCGAGGGCGAGATAAGGGAAGTGGCGTGCAAGGACGCACCGTCGAGATTTGACAAAACCACGATGAATCACGGGCATTTTCAGTGCATAAAGTGCGGAAAAGTCGAAGACGTATTCTTCAATCTTGACAAAATCGACAACAGTATTGTTGACTTCGGCGGAAATCTCGTGCTTGAAAACCAACTGTTTTTCAGAGGAATATGCAAGGATTGCAAAGGAGGACAGGATGAATCTGCTGTTTAAGATAAGTTATGGATTGTATGCGCTGTGTTCGAGGTCGAAAGATAAGGCAAGCGGTTGCATAATCAACACGTTTTCGCAACAGACATCAACGCCCGAAACGTTCAGCGTGACCGTGAACAAGCAAAACTACACGCACGAACTTATTCAAAAGAGTGGCAAATGCGCCGTTGCGGTGTTGTCGACAAAGACTGATTTTGCATTTATAAAGAGATTCGGAATGCAGTCCGGCAGGAACGCAGATAAGTTTGACGGTATAGATTGCGCGCAAACTTCAAACGGAATTATTGTGCCAAAGGACAACGGCGTGCTTGGTTATTTTGCGCTCGATGTGCTCAAAAGCATAGATATGGGTACGCATACGATGTTTGTCCTCTCACCAATCGAAACGGCGACATTTGCTCAAAGCGGCGACGCACTCACATATGACTACTATCAGTCCTTTGTGAAGCCGAAGCCCCAAAGCGATGACGGAAAGACGGAAAAATGGGTGTGCAGAATATGCGGATACGTTCACGAAGGTCCGCTGCCGAAAGACTTTGTCTGCCCGATTTGCAAGCATCCGTCAACAGATTTTGAAAAACTCGAAACTACCGCTGCGGCGGAAAAAAATATGAAAGATATACAAGGAGAAACAACTATGGCAAAATTTATATGTCCCATCTGCGGATACGTACACGAAGGCGACAGCGCACCCGAAAAATGCCCGCAATGCGGTTGCCCCGGCATCAAATTTATCAAGGATGACGGCGCCAAAAAGGTTTGGGCGGCAGAACACGTTATCGGAGTCGGACAAGGCGTTCCCCAAGACATCTACGAAGGCTTGAAAGCGAACTTTGAAGGCGAATGCACCGAAGTCGGCATGTATCTTGCAATGGCAAGAGCGGCACACCGCGAAGGCTATCCCGAAATCGGTCTTTACTGGGAAAAGGCGGCATTTGAAGAAGCCGAACACGCCGCAAAATTCTGCGAAATGCTCGGCGAACTCGTAAGTCCGTCCACCAAAGTCAATCTTGAAAAGCGCATCGAAGCGGAAAACGGTGCAACCAGCGGCAAATTTGAACTTGCCAAACGCGCCAAAGAAGAAGGACTTGACGCCATTCATGACACCGTACACGAGATGGCTCGTGACGAGGCACGTCATGGGAGGGCGTTTGAGGGGCTTCTCACCCGCTACTTCAAATAAGAACGCATTATTGAGCGAATAACTGTGTCAACGCTCATCGTCTGTCAACTCATTTACGACTTGTAAATTAGGGTTGCCATTCGATGAGCGTTTCCTTGTTCTTCATCTCAATACTGCGTTCTTATCAACAAGTTTTGATTCAAGCCGTGCCTTTCGCGTTATTCATCGATTTAGCGAAGTCTTATAGAAAAGTTATAGCGAATAACTGTGCCCACAGATTCGTGCGTTAGGCGAGTTTGCAAAAGGGCGTTTCCTTGTTCTTCATCTCAATACTGCGTTCTTATCAACAAGTTTTGATTCAAGCCGTGCCTTTCGCGTTATTCATCGATTTAGCGAAGTCTTATAAAAAATAAATGCAGTGAGTTGCTGCATTTTTTTGTCCTTATTTTAAGATAACGTTTTCAAAAATTTCAATTATTCAACGTCGAGATTCTCGTATAAAAACGATTCATCGTTCAAAAATTCCAAAACGGTCATACCGAAGCCGTGCGCAATCATCATTACGGTTGAGAGAGTGACGGTTTTGCTTTTTCCGCTCATAATCCACTGCATATGACCGTGCTGAATGCCCGAAAGTTGCTCTAACCGATACTGCGTTATATTCTTTTCGGCGAGCAATTTCGCTATTCTTTTTGCAACGGCGTCGTTGACAGTCATTGTGTACCTCTAAATTAGATTGCGAAAGGATACTTTCATATTTATTATATTTGTTTGCAAAATTAATTTAAGAATGTATACATTCATATTTGATTGCTATATCGCTTAACAAATGATATAAATATGTATGTATACTTTCTTAAACAGAGGCACGTCATGATAATTTCATTTTTTGGACATTCGTCGTATGGTTACACAATCGAGGACGAGAATAGATTGCTAAAAATGATTGAAGAAGTTGCAAAAGGGCAAAGTGTTGCTTTTTATCTTGGCGGATATGGCGATTTTGATATTCTTGCAAAACACTGTGCTAATCAATATAAACAAAAACATATCGGTTCGAAACTTGTGTTTGTTACGCCTTATATAAACGAATGGTTTGACAGTAGAAAAGAATATGTCAGAGAGAATTATGACGAAACGATTTATCCCGAATTGGAAAATGTGCCTTTAAGATATGCAATATCAAAACGAAACGAATGGATAATACGGCAATCAGATTATATATTTTTGTTTGTGAAAACACATTTCGGTGGGGCATATAAAGCACTTATATATGCAGAAAAACACAAAAGGGAATATGCTAATGTTTTTGACGGTGATTTTGAATTATATTAGCAAAAAAAAGAATATCATAAAAGGTCGATATTTAGATGAAGAACAAGAAAACGCCCTTTTGTAAATCCGCCCAGCGTACTAAAGCGTACGTGACGGATGCGCAAAAGGGCGTTGACACAGTTATTCGCTAAATAGCGACCTTTTATAATTCGAGGGCTTGTTGGTAGACCTCGTTCTTAGGTATACCTCTATCCTTTGCAACTTGCTTCACTGCGTCTTTTTTGTCCATTCCCAAATTTACGTAATGGCTTATGTGTTCCGCAACTGACAAAGAGTTGAGCGGATTTTGCGTGGCGATTCCGTCAACGATCATAACGATTTCGCCGCGTTCCTCGCACTCGAAATTTGCAAGCGACGTTACGGTTACGCTCTCGTGGATTTTGGTGAGTTCTCGTGCAACGTATACTGTTCTGTCACCGAGTACGTCGAGCAAAGTGCTTGCCGTTTTTGTCAAATCGTGCGGCGCGACGTAGAGTACGATGGGAAGTCCGGTGTTTGCGCATTTTGACAGAATCGAGGTTTTATCCGTCGTTTTTTCGGGTAAAAACCCTAAAAACGTAAAGCCGCTTGCTTTTATTCCGCTCAATGTGATTGCCGTCGCAAGTGCCGTAGGACCGGGGACGGTTTCGACTTCAATGCCTTGCGCATGGCATTTTGCAACGACTTCCGCACCGGGATCGCTTATGGACGGCATGCCTGCGTCGGTGATGATTGCGACGTTTTGACCGTTCTTTATCATCTCGATAAGGCGGTCGGAACAGTCTTGTTCGTTGAATTTGTGATAGGCGACGAGTTTGGCGTGCACGTCGTATTTTGCAAGCAAGGGAAGGGAATGGCGAGTGTCTTCGCACGCAATGACGTCAACGCTTCTTAGCGTTTCGAGGGCGCGCAAAGTTATGTCCGACATATTTCCTATGGGTGTTCCGACAATATACAGTTTTGCCATTATTTATACATCTCCTTGTACGCTTCCGTATAGTTGCCCTTCTCGTCCGCGACAATCAGAGTGTGAGTTTGAAGTCCGGCTTTTCCGCCTTTGCGACCTTTTATAATCACTATATCCGCGCCCGTCGAAAGTTTGGGATAGACGATAGTCATTTCTTTTGGTTCGAGATTGCGTTTTGAAAGTTCGCAGATAAGGGGCGAAAGTCTGTCGATTTTCGACACGAACCATGCGTCGCCGCCGAATCGCAACGCATAACTTGCGGCGTACACGAAGTCGGCGAGGGTTGCGGTGCTTTCCGCCCTCGACAGATTTTTCTTCGTGTTTTGCTCGCCTTGGAAGTAGGGCGGATTGCAAAGAACTATGTCGAAACTTTCGGCTTTTACGAGAGTTTTTATGTCTTTCACGTCGCCGTCGACGATTGTTAGTTTGTCGTCGAGGCGATTGATTTTCGCGCTCCTGCGCGCCATATCCGCAACGTCGGGCTGGAGTTCGATTCCGACGGCGAGGGCGGCGTGCTTTTTGACGAGTGCAAGCGTTGCCAAAACGCCCGAACCGCACCCCAAGTCCAAAACCCTGTCGTTTTTGCCGATTTTTGCCGTATTTGCCAAAAACACCGAGTCCTGCGAAAAAGCATAGTCGTCGGTGTTTTGCAAAATAACGTAGTCTTCGATGTCGAGGTATGCGGGATAGACCATTACGCTCTCACGACTTGAATTTTCAAGGTTTGCGTAACTTCGGAATAGAGCCTCAAAACGACCTCGAATTCGCCGAAGTCACGAATGCTTTCCTTGATTTCGATTTTCTTTTTGTCGATGTCGAATCCCAAATCCTTGAGGGCGTTGCTTATCATTTCGCTTGTTACGGAACCGAACATTTTGCCGTTGTTTTCGCCGCCTTTCGCGCTGACTTTTACGGTGACGTTTTTGAGTTTGTTTGCGATTTCTCTCGCTTCGGCTCTTTCGGCGGCAATTTTTGCTTCCGCAGCCTTTTTGCGTTGCTCGGCAACGTAGATATTTTGTTGCGTGCCTTCCTGCGCAAGTCCTTTTTTGATGAGGAAATTGCGGGCGTATCCGTCGTTGACTTCGATGATTTCGCCTTTTTTGCCCGTGCCTTTTACGTCTTTGAGAAGAATTACTTTCATAGTTTTATTTCCTTATAAACTTTGATTGACAATATATTAGCACACCCTTGCGGAATTTTCAACAGAAACGAAAAGAATGAGAGCAATCCGTCTTTTTTTGTGTAAAAACGAAAAATCGGGGAATACTAACTTCGAAACGGAGGCAATTATGGAAAAAATCAACTGTGCAACATCGAACTGCGAACACAACATCAAAGGCGTGTGCCTTGCAGGCGTAATATCTATCGGCGAAAACGCCAAATGTCTTAGCCGCATAAAGAGAGACGGCGGCGCGCTCGCGCAAAATTTTGCGGACGTGGAAGCGGGCGAAGACGTATTCGACAAAGATCTCGAAAGTCTTGTGCAATGCTCGGCGGAAGAATGCGCGTTCAACAACAACGGACTTTGCGCCAATGCGCAAATCGACGTCAGAGACACGGCGTTCTCGACAAAATGCAAAACCTATCTTAAAAAATAAAACGACAATATAGGTCAAAAACAATCAAAATCTGTCTGCATTTTCCCTCTCGCCCGTGCTAAATTTAGGGCGGAGGCAGGTATGGAAAATAGGACAATCGAAAGGCGCGTCGTCGGACGCACGGACGTATATATGGGCAAAGACGTTATCCCCCAAATTTTGCCGAGATTGCGCTCCGTGTTTGAAGACGGCGCGCTTGTCGTGGTGTACGAAAACGAGTGGGAAAGCGAAGCGAATTCGCTTATGCAAGAGTTGAAAAGGGGCGGCTATCGCACGTTTGCGTTGCCCGTTTGCGAGGGGAAAAATTGCGACGTTCCCGATTATATAAGATACGTTTTTTGCGTAGGTCAACAAGGCGGCGCAAGGCTTGCAAAGCAAATTTCGGAGCGCGCCGATACGGGTTGGTCTATGCTTTTTTGCGCTCCGACGAGCGACGATATATTGTGCGGAAAATCACCGAATCAAGTGTTTATCGACGAAAATATACTAATAAAATGCCGAAACGAGCAAATCGCCGCAGGCTACGGAATTTTGTTTTCGCAAAAACTCGGCGAGTTCGAGCGGGCTTTTCAAAGAACCGTACTCAGCAAGACCGTGAAGGATTTTTCGATTGAAACGACTGCCGAATCGTTATCGGAACTTGCGTGCAAGTTGCTTGAAATATCGTCTGTCAAAGAGGGGAAAGACACTGCCGAGCGTATGGCGGAAATTATGAGCGCGTTTGCAAAATCGAAGGGCAGAAAACCGCGCCTTTGCGGCGAATACAGATTTTTGGCGAGCGCGGCTCTTTGCTCGTTCTACTCGGCGTTTTTGTCGTCGCCGTCTATCGATTGCGCGCCGCCGTCCTGCATATACGAGGCTTGGGATAAACTCGACAAACTCGGCGTGGCGGATAATTCCAAATGCGTTGACTTTTTCGATATAAACGGTTATTTTAGAATCAGTTATATACTCGGCGAATATAGGCTCGACTTGCTCGAAAAACTTGCGGGTGCGGACGTGCATTCTATGCAACGATTTTGGCGACGACTTTATCTCGACGCAGGCTATTGGCTCAAAGGCGAAATCAGCGCGAGCGAAGTTATCGAATGTATGCGCCTTGCGGGCGCGACGAGCGATTCGCTTGCAGGGTATGCGTTTGCAAGCGGCATTCTCGACAGAATCGCCGCATAACCGAAATCAACGACGGCGTTTTTACGGCGTAAAATTATACAGAGGACAAAATGAAAAACATCAAAGACGTAGAATTGTTTGTGTTCGACCTTGACGGCACGGTGTACATCGGCGACGAGGAAATCGAAGGCTCTTTTGCCGCAATCAACGAGTTGCGCGCGATGGGAAAGCGCATTTGCTTTTTCACCAACAATTCGTCGAGAATGCACACCGACTACATCGCAAGGCTCAACAATCTCGGACTTCGCACCTATGCGGACGAGATTTACACAAGCGGACAAGTCACTTGCGAATACCTTTTGGACAACTATCGCGGCAAAAAGGTATTTTTGCTCGGCAACGACAGGCTCAAAAGCGAATTTGCGCTTTACGGCATCGAACTCGACGAAGAAAATCCCGACTTGTGCGTGATCGGCTTCGACACGTCGCTCACATACGACAAGTTGTACAGATTCTGCAAATTCCTCAACAAAGGGCTTCCGTACATCTCTACGCACCCCGACTTTTTCTGTCCTGCGCCCGAATGCCCCATGCCCGATGTGGGAGCAATCATCGAAGCGATACGTCTGACGGTGGGGCGCACCCCTGACATCATTATGGGCAAACCGCACAAAACGGCAGGCGAGCGTCTTGCAATGAAATATAATCTTCCGTCAAAGAAAATCGCAATGGTCGGCGACAGACTGTACACGGACGTTGCTTTCGGCAAGAATTGCGGATTTGTGTCCATACTCGTGCTTTCGGGCGAAACGACAGCGGATATGCTTCCGATGTCGAAAATCAAACCCGACTACGTTCTCGACAAAGTTAAGGACATTGTACCGCTGGTAATGTGAAAATTAATAATTAATAATGAATAATTAATAATTGAGGGCGGGATACCCGCACCCGAAACGGACACTTATTCGAAGCCTACTTATACACGAAATGTGCTAATTCACAGACGGAACACGAGCCGCAATGCGGCAGAGTGCCTCAGGCGCAGTGCTGTTGGCACAATGATATCCACTGCGTGGATGAT
>CAVKUX010000055.1:0-12281 GCA_963659595.1 Anaeroplasmataceae bacterium
CCATATCGTCACCCTCTTTATATCTTCCGTTTTATTTTTGTATCTTCTTTAGTTTTTATATTTATCTTATTTTTATATCTTTACGTCGGAATCGATATTGTCGATTGTCGGCGTTCCGTATCGTAGCGATACCGTGGTCGCATATCGCTTTTATCGTCGCAAACGATTTCAGCGTTTTGCGAGCGCGCGGATTTTTGCGACGTTAGAGTTCATACTCGACCTTCCCACCGTTTCAAAAGCGAGTTTCTTCAAGCCGCTAACCTTTTGGCTGTGTTCTTTGAGCATAGAATCGGGGTCGGGATAAACGCCCAAATCCGCCGTTATGCCCTCGCTCTGAACGTAGGTGTCGCACGAGTCGAAATAAAGCGTCGGATTGTCGAAATCCTTGACCGCCACGCCGTAGCCCACGAACGAGCCGTCCGCGTTTGCCTTGTGCGCCTTTTTGAGCCCTTGAAGATATGCCTTGTCGAGAATGAATCCTTCGAGGTTGTACCATTTGCCGTTGCACTTGACTTCCACCCAACTGTGAAGAATGTCGCGCGGCGCTTTGTCGTACACGAAGCCGGTCATTGCGCCTTTTTGCAAAATCTTGTCTATGTAAAAACAATGTATTCTGCACTCGATGCCGCAAGCGCGTAAAAGAGCCATAAACAACGTGCCTTTGGTGTTGCACTGTCCGTAGCCGTCCGCAAGCACTTTGGTTGCCGAGACGTAATCGCCGACGTTGTAGCCGAAAAGTATTTCGTCCTTGACGAAATTGTATATCTCGGCGACTTTTTCTTTTTCGTCGAGGTGATTCCACCCTCTTTGCTTGACGAGCGATTTGATTCGAGGGTCGGAAAAGTCGAGCATTTCGGTTTCTTTCAAGTATTCGTTCATAAATACCTCACTTGTTCGTTGCACTAATATTCTATATGTATGCGCGCGCGTTGTCAACAAATATGAAACATTTTTCATATTTTGTTTTTTCAAACGAAATATCGTAAATTTTGTCGAAAAACTATATCAAAATAATTGACATAGCCTTTGCAAATATATATAATCGATTTTGATAAATAAGTTTAGTTTTGCTAAACTTTTTGTTAAAAAATGCAAAACTTGCTAAACTCGCGGTCGATTTTGCCTAAACTAAGCCGAAAGTTTAGTCAGCCTAAACGGAACGCACGCTTCGTGTACCGTTTTCGCTTTTGAGGGAACTTATGGAACTTGGCACGAAAATCAAAAGACTGAGGCTTCAAAACAACCTCACTCAAGAGGAACTCGCCGACAGATGCGAATTGACCAAAGGTTATATTTCGCAACTCGAAAACGAACTCACTTCACCCTCTATCGCCACTTTGGAAGATATACTCAACGCGCTCGGAACGACGTTTGCGGAATTTTTCAAAGACGAAAAGGAAGAAAAGGTCGTTTTCACCGAAGCAGAGTTTATCGAAAAGGTTGCGGACACGCACAAAATCGAATGGCTCGTACCCAACGCGCAGAAGAACGAAATGGAACCCATAAGAGTGACCATAGAGCCGCACACGAATCTCGAAGAAGACGTCCCCCACGAGGGCGAGGAATTCGGATACGTCATATCAGGCAGAATATGGCTTCACATCGGACAAGCGGCGTACTGCGTGAAAAAGGGCGAAGTGTTTTATTTCACTTCCTCGAAGCCGCACCGTCTTGAAAATCGCACGAACGAAAAAGCGGTCGTATTGTGGGTTGCTTCCCCGCCGACCTTTTAATAAAATTATATCGCCTTCGGCGATGATATCACTTCGTGATGATATCGTGCAGGATTGCACGATGATATCCAAACTTCGTTTGGGTTGAGGATTATTTGAATATACCGCAACACTCGAACTGCCAAGATATCACACGAACGAAACAAGACGGATAAATAATCAAGCCGCAGTTTCGCAAGATTATCTGTTTGGTGAGAGCGTGCTTCGCACGCAGTTGAGCGGAAGATTTAAATCTTCCATATGTCATTCTGAGGGAACAAAGTGACCGTGAGAATCCGGCGTAGCGGAATGCGGCTTCGCCTTGATTCCTACGTCGCAACAACGTTGCTCCTCTGAATGACAAGCGCAAAAATCATCGCAGAGGCAGCGGCAACACGCAAATTTTTGCGTATTGCCGATAGCCTCGCTCGATTTATTGCGTTGCTAACCGCACAATCGTTCATATGCTATAAATTCGAGCAAGGGTAAGAACACAAACCTCAATTTCGCATGAACGATTGTTTGGTTGATGCGTGCTTTGCACGCTGACGGTGGATTTGAATAATCCGCAACCCTCGCACTGCGAGGATATCACACGAGCAAAGCGAGTATTTCACCGTTGCACGGCAACGATATCACTGCGGCATTGCCGCAATATAACTGCACCGTAGGTGCAATTACAAGGGGTCTACCTATGACAAACAAAACACCTGTTGACAACATCATCGAACTTCGCAACGTCTACAAAGAGTACGACGGAAAACAAGTGGTCAAAAACGCCAGCCTTACGATTAAGCGCGGCGAATTTGTCACTTTGCTCGGTCCGAGCGGCTGCGGCAAAACTACGACCCTTCGTATGATTGCCGGCTTTGAAATGCCCACGAGCGGCAAAATCATTTTCAACGGCAAGGACATCACGGACACACCGCCCCACCTTCGCCCCGTAAATACCGTATTCCAAAAATACGCGCTTTTCCCGCATTTGAACGTCTTTAACAACATCGCGTTCGGGCTTAAACTCAAAGTCATTCCCAACGGCACGAAAGTCAACAAGAAAGGCGAAACTATCCAACTTTTTAGAAAGTACACCAAAGCGGAAATAAAAGAGAAAGTGAACAACGCTCTCAAAATGGTTGACCTCGAAGACTACGGACACAGAAACGTATCCTCGCTCAGCGGCGGACAACAACAACGCGTCGCAATCGCACGCGCGCTCGT
The DNA here is from genome assembly GCA_963659595.1 of Anaeroplasmataceae bacterium. Classification (GTDB taxonomy): domain Bacteria; phylum Bacillota; class Clostridia; order Christensenellales; family CAG-917; genus CAG-475. The sequence goes on from CAVKUX010000055.1 coordinate 2,931, forward strand.
CAACGAACCCGAAGTGTTGCTTTTGGACGAACCTTTGGGCGCGCTCGACCTCAAAATGCGCAAGGATATGCAACTCGAACTTATGGATATGCACAAAAGACTGGGCATAACCTTCATATACGTTACGCACGACCAAGAAGAAGCGCTCACGATGTCCGACAAAATCGTGGTTATGCGCCTTGGCGAAATTCAGCAAATCGCTTCCCCCGAAAAGGTGTACGACGAGCCTGCAAACGCGTTCGTCGCGGACTTTATCGGCGAAAGCACCATTCTTTCGGGAACTATGCTCGAAGACTGCAAGGTCGAGTTCTGCGACACCGTTTTCGAGTGCGTGGACAAAGGATTCAAACACAACGAACCCATCGACGTTATCATTCGTCCCGAAGACGTGAAAATCAAAAAGGTGGACGACAAGCGCACGATACTCACGGCAGAAGTCATCTCGTCCGTGTTCAAGGGCGACCACTATCAAATCACGCTGCTTGCCAACGGCAACGAAATCGTGGCGCACGACACCGACACTTACGACGTTGGCGAAACGGTTGGAATCTACATCAAGCCGTTTGACCTTCACATTATGCACAAAACCCGCATTATCAACGAAATCGACACATACATCACGGGCGAAAACCTCGTCGAAATTTGCGGAACGGACTTCGAGTGCAAAACCGACCTTCCCGTCGAAACGCCCGTCAAAGTTTTCGTTGACTTCGACGACGTGGAAATCACCGACGACGAGGAAGACGGACAAATCGGCGCAACCGTGCTTTCGTCCATATACAAGGGCAGTTACTATCAAGCCATACTCTCGACGGACGATCACTACATCTTCTTTGCGGACACCGACGACGATTGGCTCAAAGGCGACCGCGTAGGCATTAAGATCGCGCCCGAAAAGATAGTTATCGAGCAACGCGACGAAGAAGAAAAGGTCGTTGAAACCGTCGTCAAGGACGAAACCCTCACCAAAGAGGAACAAGAAGCAATCGAGGAAGCGCGCCTCACCGAACCCGAAAAATTCGACGCGGTCGAGGAAATCATAATCGAAGCCGAACAGCAAGAAACCGAGCAATCGAGCGACGAGAAGGAGGATAAAGAGTGAAAAACACCTCTCGCAAAAAGTTCAGATTGACGAAAAAGGTGTTTTCGATTCCCTACATCCTTTTCTTGTTGCTGTTCGTGGTGACGCCGCTCGTGCTTATCCTCGTAAACGCGTTTCTCGACAGCGACAACAATCTGACTCTTGAAAACTTCAAGATATTCTTTACGTCGAAATCAAGCCTCGTGGTGCTTGGCAATTCACTGCTCGTGGGCGTGATAACGACGGTATTGTGCCTCGTGATAGGCTATCCCGTCGCCTACTTCCTCTCGAAAATGCCCAGCGGACGCATACTCGTGCTTTTGTACGTCATTCCTATGGGCGTAAACTTCCTTATCCGCACGCTCGCGACAAAGGCAATCTTCATTGCGCTCGGCGTGGAACTGGGTATGGGTACGGTGCTTTTCGGCATGGTGTACAACTATCTGCCGTTTATGATTCTTCCCTTGCACACCACCATTTCGGGCATTGACAAGAGTTATATCGAAGCGGCGCAGGACTTGGGCGCGGACAAGGCGACCGTCTTTTTGAAAACCACGCTTCCCCTCTCTTTGAGCGGCATATTCAGCGGAATCACTATGGTGTTCATCCCCACGATTTCGACGTACGCAATCTCGCAACTGCTCTCGAACGGAAAGATATTCCTTTTCGGCGATTCGATACAACTGAGTTTCGAGCAGGGTATGTACGGCGTGGGCTCGATAATGAGCCTCGTTATGCTCATGTTCGTGCTTATATCCAACTTCGTTATGAACAAATTCAATCGCAACAGCAACGCTGTGAGGAGGTCGCTATGGTAAAAGAAAAGATTATAGGCTTTTTTGAAAAGTTCTATCTTTTGATTATCCTCGCGATATTGTACGCGCCGATAATCCTTCTCATCGTGTACTCGTTTTCCAACAGTTCCAACTTCAATTTCGACAACGGATTCAGTTTCGAGGCGTACGTTTCGATATTCAAATCGGACAAGTCGCCCGACCTTTGGAGCGCGATTGCAAACACGTTTATCATCGCGAGCATATCCTCCGTCATAGCGACGATTATGGGCACGTTCGCCTCAATCGGCATCTTCAACCTCGGCAAGCGCGCAAGACGTATCGTGGAAAACGTCAACCAGTTCCCCATCATCAACAGCGAAATCGTTATGGCGGTTTCTATGATGGTGTTCTTCATCACATTCGCTTTCCCCGAAGGATACTTGCGACTCATCATCGCGCACATAGCGTTCTGCACCCCCTACGTCGTTCTGAGCGTGCTTCCCAAACTCGAATCTATGGACCCCAACATCTATGAGGCGGCTCTCGATCTCGGCGCAAATCCGTTCAAGGCTCTCGTCAAGGTGATGATTCCCATCATAACGCCGGGCATCGTCAGCGGATTCGTTATGGCGTTCATAATGTCTATGGACGACTTCATCATCACCCAAATCAACAAGGGCGCAGCAACGGGCATCAACACCCTGTCCACCTACATTTATTCGGACGCGCGCGTGCAAGGTCTCGAACCGTTCTGGTATGCGATATTCTCGATTATATTCGTAATCGTTCTTGCCGGCGTGCTTTCTATAAACCTCGTCAAAATCTCTCGCGAGAAGAAAAAGAACAAGGAGGCGAACGTATGAAAAAACGCATTGCAACCTTGATTGTACTCGTCCTCGTTTTGAGTGCGATTCTGCTTCCCGTCCTCACCGCTTGCAACAACGGCACGAAGGGCGAAAGCGGCGGCGACAGACTTGTCATCTACAACTGGGAAGACTATATCGACGCGGAAATCGATGAGGAAACGGGCAAGACTTTGCTTGACGAATTTGCCGACTACTACAAAGAACAAACCGGGCGCGCGCTTTCCATCACCTACACCACTTTCGACACCAACGAAACGATGATGACAAAGGTGCTTAAAGGCGACGCAAACGTCGATTTGATTTGCCCGAGCGAATACGCAATCGAAAAATTGCTCACCGCAAACTGCCTTCTCAACCACAACGACATAAAAGCCGAAATTCAAGACGATTTGACCAAATACGGTATTTCACTCGACAATATGAGCAGTTTAAGGTCTGGTTGGGGCAGCATCGACCCCGATATTATGGACGTGATATCGAGCATGTTCAACGACGTAAAATCGCAAGACGGCGCAAGCCACGACATGACCGAATATATGGTTCCCTATATGTGCGGCACGCTCGGCATACTCTACAACACGTCCGTCGTCAGCCTCGAAGAACTCGAACAATACGGCTGGGGCGTGCTTTGGAACGTGCAGAAAAACGAGAAACTCGAAAACAAAATCCTTATGAAAGACAGCGTGCGCGACACCTACGCCGCCGCAATCTTTTATATGTACGAATACAACCTCCTCCCCGAAAAATATAAGTCCTATTCCGTGCAAGAACTCATCAACTGCACCGACGACGAAATGGTTGCGGCAGCAGAAAAAGTGCTTACCGAGCAACGCGAACATATATCGGGATACGAAGTCGACTTCGGCAAGGACGATATGATAAACGAAATTGTTTACGCCGACTTTGCGTGGAGCGGCGACGCGCTTTGGGCAATCGAGGAAGGCGGCTACGACGAGGAAACGGACACCTATCAACTCGGCTACTACGTCCCCAAAATCGCAAGCAACATCTGGTACGACGGCTGGTGCATCCCTACGTCCGTCAACAACAAACTCGCCGCAATGATGTTTATCGACTATATGTGCAACCCTATGAGTTCTGTGCGCAACTCGGTTGCAATCGGCTACACTTCGGCAACCGACAAAGCATTGCTTCAAGCCGACGAGGACGTTTGCGCATATCTCGAAGAGTGCGACTACGACATCGAAGAATACTTCGCAAACGAGGGTCGCTACCCCGTCATCAACGACTCTTTGGGCGTTATGCGCGACTTCGGAAAGCGTAACGACATTGTCGTCAATATGTGGCAAAGAGCAAAATCCGGCGACGGCGTTGACGTGAATCTTTGGTACGTCCTTTTGGCGATAGTCGGCGCAATCGCCGTTGCCGTCGGCGTGTACTTCATAGTGCAAGCAATCAAAGTACGACCTAGAAAGACAAGGAAAGTTAACAGTCAATAATTAATAATTAATGATTAATAACTAATAACTAATGATTAAGCAAAAACCACTGCGATGTCTCGCAGTGGTTTTTGCTTTTTAATACCGTCCTCTTTCACGCAGGTGTCGGTCTTTCCTCTGAGAGTTGGAAACATGGCGTTTTGCATCATGTGTGCAAACTTGAAATAAACGCGTCATTGATGACGTAAGTTGACGTTGGCGACACCGTTGCGGTGGTCTTATAACCGTACAGTTTCATTGAAAGCGCACTGACAGCCTGCGCCGCAAAACGTGCAGTTGCGCTGCCTTCGGGCTCGATGGTGCGAGTGTCGATTGCATAGAACTCGTCCTCCGACATGCTGAGTTGCAGATATGTCGGTTCATTCAATATCCACTCGTCCATGGAGATGCCGACACAAATGAATGCAATGGAAATCGACGCATCGTCTTTTTCGCCGTAAACATAATCTTTGAAAGCCGAGTTTTCAAGAATTACCGCGCCTGCCAATGAGCCAATTATATTATCGATCTTGTCGTTTCCTGTTTTTATGAGACCTGCGTTTGAAACCTTTTGCCAGTTGTACGCACGCATGAATCCTGTCTGATTGACAATGCAATTGTAACCCTTGTCATAGAAATACTTCTTAAAATATTCCTCGTTTTTGGCACGCAATTCACCGCTCTTGTCTTCGCCCAAGTTTCCTTCGACAAAGCGATAATTTCTGTCTGCGTCAATAGTATATTTTTCATATGATATCGACATCATAGAACCGAGTGTATTTGAACAAACCACATTGTGCAAGTTGACATGGCTGAATTGCGGATACATATACCCGTCATATTCACGCATCGACTGTCTGAGATACATGCCGATTTTCGTCATATTTCGGATTATGCACCCTGTGTACGACACATCCGCATTATAAGTCGACACGCCTTGCGTTGCATTTTCGATGATTGAATACTCGATATTGACATTCTTCAATCTGTAAGTATCCCAATTCTCATGACTGCCGATTGTCATTGCAATGCCCGTGAAATCGTCAAACGCTTTGACATCGACGCCTGAAACCGTATCCTTTTCTTCAGACATCGTCATTGTGTTTGCACGCAGCGTTATATTGCTCATCGTCACGTTGCTCAACGAAATGCGCACAAGCCTGTTGCTGCCGTCGAGTTGACCGAGTGCCGCACTTATCATGTGCCCGTTGCCGTACACATCACCATAAAAATTGATCCTGTCATCTGCCGTGCCGAGTTTTGTGCTTCCGTCCCAATTGTCGCCGTAATTGCAATCCGCCTCGAGACAAATCGCATATGTCTTGGCTGCATAGGCGTTGTCGTTGACGATGTATGTGGTATCTTTTATGGTGAAACGATCAACCTCGCCCCCTTCTATTAAGTTGTCTTCATCTTCGGCATAAGCGCGCTGATACTTTGCCGCAACCTCTATTTCTGCAACCGATGACACCGCCACGCCGTAGATTGCGTAAATCGTCACCTCTTGCGTGGTGAACCTGCTCATGCCCTCGTACTTGGGATATTTTGCGCTCACTCGGACTTTTATCCCCTGCTTGCCCTTGCCTTCCAATGCCTTGCCGTCCTCGCTGAAAACGAGTTTGTTGCGCACCGTCTGATCGAAATACGCATATTCGCCGCCCTCTACCACTTCGAAGTCGAATGCGGAATAGAACAAATCAAGTTCTTTTGCGGTGGCGTTTTCCGGCTCGCCCTCAACTACAATGCGCGTGCTGTTGGCAACCATTGTGTCGTCGCTCCTTACGCTTGTGGGATTGAGGAATCTTTGGCTTGCAAACACCGTTTCTCTTGCAAGACCTATTGCAAGCGAGGCTTGCGAGGTGCGAAGTTGCACGGAAGCGAGTTTGTTTTGTACGTTTATCGTAACGCTCGCGCTCTTTCCGTTGGCGGTTGCGGTTATGGTTGCAAGTCCGCGCGACACGCCTTTGACCTCGCCTTTTTCATTGACCGTAGCGACGCTTTCGTTGTTGGACTTCCACAAAACGCCCGTCAAAGCGGTTTCGTTTGTCATATCCGCCCACACGGCAGACAGTTTGAGGGGATGTTCGCCCACTGCCAGAACATCTTAGTCAATATAAAAACACATAATTCCCCGAAAATCTTGACATCAAGATTTTCGGGGAATATTTTAATAATAACAACCGAGAGAGAATATAAAACTATGAAATTCATTCGCAAACTGCTTATAAAAGATTATCAGGATACGAAAAACCCGAAAGTGCGCTTTCGCTACGGGCTTGTCGCAGGCGTGTTCGGCATAATATCCAACGCATTGCTTTGCGTGTTCAAACTTATCGTCGGTATTATCGGCAACAGCATAACAATCGTTGCGGACGCAATCAACAACTTGTCGGACGCAGGAAGCAGCGTCGTCACGCTCGTGGGATTCAAACTTTCCGCCACACCGCCCGACAAAGACCACCCGTTCGGACACGCAAGGTACGAATACGTAACCTCTCTGCTCGTGTCGGTCACGGTGCTTTTTATCGGCATACTGCTTTTGAAATCGTCCATCGAAAAGTGCATAACCCCCGAAGCGGTGAGCGTAAGCGTATACACCTACGTCGTTTTGGGCGCGGCAATCGCAATGAAACTCGTGCAAATGCTCATATATCTCGACTTCTCGAAGGCAATAAACAGCGGCGCGCTCAAAGCCTCTGCGGCGGACAGCAGAAACGACGTGCTCGCAACCGTCGCCGTCTTAATATCAACGATTGTCATCGACGTTGCGGGCGACAAAATCAGCCACAAAGTGAGCGTGGACGGCATAATGGGTATCGCGGTGTCGGCGTTTATCATCGTGTCGAGCATACTTCTAATCAAGGAATCGATATCCCCCATTCTCGGCGAAAAACCGCCCAAGGAACTCGTTGACAAAATCACGGCTAAAATACTTTCCTACGACGGCGTTATAGGCGTTCACGACCTTGTCGTGCACAGTTACGGCGAGAATCATTGCTTCGTCGTTGCGCACGTCGAAGTGCCGCAGGACGTTGAAATAACCAAGAGCCACGACGTCATAGACAACATCGAACACGACTTTTGGAACGAAATGCACGTGCGAATCACCATACATATGGACCCTGTGGACACCAAAAACGATAAACTTGCCGAACTCAAACTTCGCGCGCAAAACGCGCTTGCCAACCTCGACGAGGGACTCTCTTTGCACGATTTCAGAATCGTCAGCGGACAAACGCACACAAATATGATTTTCGACGTCGTAATCCCCTACGACAGCAAACTTTCTCTCGACGACGTGAAAAACGCGATGAAACAAGAGTTTGCAAACGACCCCGTAAAATACTTTTTCGTCATCGACGTCGACAGAAAAATGTCGTGACGCTTGCATAGTGCCGTCAAAAATGCTAATATATCCGTGACAAAATACAGTTTCGACAGATTGCACGGCGCAATCGAACAATCGAGGTAACAATGATAACAAGTGCACAACGCGCAAAACTTCGCAGTATGGCGCAAACGATAAATCCAATCTTTCAAATCGGCAAAAACGGCGTGGGCGACAACCAAGTCAAGGACATTTGTCTTGCGCTCGAACTTCACGAACTTGTCAAAATATCCGTCCTTCGCAACGCAGAGGCAAACACCAAAGACGTTTTGGACGAGGTATGCCAAAAGACGGGCGCAGAACCCGTAACGGCAATCGGCAACAAAATCGTGATATACAAGCGTAGCACCCGCGACGACGTGGAACATATTGAAATCTAATTAATAATGAATAATTAATAATTAATAATTGCGGAAGGCGAAGCCTTAATCCCATTGCTCAAACGGCGTTGCGGCAAAGTCAATCGCCCTCGCCGTCATTCAGAGCGCAGCGTGGGAATCCCCTAAATAGAAACGAAAACATCTGGGGCGATTGTCAAAAACCGCACTTGTTCTCGCAATCACTAACCGCGCAGAGAATTTGTGCTATCAGTACAAACACGGATAAAACCTCACGCCGCAATTTCGCCAAATTATCTGTTTGGTAAAGCGTGCCATGCACGCATATGGTGAATTTGAATTATCCATATGTCATTCAGAGCGAAGCGTGGGAATCCGGCGTAGCGAAAATGCGGCTGTCGCCTTGATTGCCACGACACTTTGTGTCTCGCAATGACAAGCGGATAAATTAAATCAAAATCTTCCTCACCCCACGCACAGCGTGGATTTCACCCAAACGCAGTGAGGATTTCTCTCTCGCAAAGCGAGAATTTAACTGTGGCAAAGCCGCAATATCACTGTGTCGCAGACACAATCTGGGTGTGGGTGCCCCACCCCTCTCGTCATTCAGAGGAGCGTAGCGACGTGGGAATCCCGCGTAGCGAAAATGCGGCTGTCGCCTTGATTCCTACGTCGCAACGATGTTGCTCCTCTGAATAACATATCGAAAATTTGAATATTCCGCAACTGCGACAAAGTCGCAATATCACCGTTGCGAAGCGACAATATCACTGTTGCGAAGCAACAATATCGCTGTCGCAAGACAATATCACTGCACCATAAGTGCAATATCACTTACAAATTAATATGGACTATGAAAAAACTCGCCTCACCCCTATTGACGAAGTAAAGGGTGCAGAGCCGAAAAACGAAGCCGAAAAGGCGGCGCGAGAGGAACTCAAACGCCACCGCAACGAAACTCAAAGATACAAACAAAAGTACTTTGAGTATTACGACGATGTCAAAATCAATCACCGTGAAGATTGGTAATCCCCTCTCGTAAGAATCCATCGAAAAACGCACCACACGGTGCGTTCTTCTTTGTTATTCGATTTGTCGTTTTATCTGCACTTAATCTGTTATAGATTCAAGCATTTTCGTTCTGCGAGGATGCAATATACTCATTGATTGCTTCTTCCACGTTATTCGGAATTGTAAATTCAGTTTTATTTATGTCATACACATAAAGTATGCCCCCGTTTTTTTCGGTCAATACATATTGTTGATTCACATCATCAAACGTACAATCGACAACGTCTACATTTTCAAAAATGGCTTCACTGAAACATTCCCCTATGTCTAAATCGACTTCTCCGACATATCCATCTTCATACCAATAGCAAACATCGTTTACCATTAATGCATATACATGTTCATCATTAGCCACAATTTTCAATCCCTTTAAAGAATCAACAAACATGTAC
>CAVKUX010000056.1:0-11950 GCA_963659595.1 Anaeroplasmataceae bacterium
CCCTATGCAAATTTAATGCTTAATCATTATAGCAAGCACTTCGTTTTTAGTCAATGATTTGAGTCGAAATTCACCGCAATTATTAATTATTCATTATTAATCGACAATTAAATTCTTTGTCTTGCAAACAAATTCAAAATTGTGTACAATGAAACTATGAAAAAACATGTTGAAATCTACACAGACGGTGCGTGTTCGGGCAACCCGGGCGTTGGCGGTTGGGGCGTCGTTATGCTCTACAAAGGTCACAAAAAAGAAGCGAGCGGCGCGGAAAAGTCTACGACAAACAATCGTATGGAACTCACCGCAATAATAAAAGGTTTGAAAATGCTCAAAGAGCCGTGCGTCGTCACGATATACAGCGACAGCGCGTATTCGGTCGAGCCTTTCCTCAAAGGTTGGATAAACGGCTGGATTATGAAAGGCTGGCGCACTTCGAGCAAGGACGAAGTGAAAAACGTCGATTTGTGGAAAGAACTTCTCTCTCTTATGCAAATTCACGAAGTATCATACGTCAAAGTCAAAGGACACGCCGACAACGAACTGAACAACCGTTGCGACGCACTCGCACGCGGCGCAATCAAAGAGTTGCAAAAAACGCTTCCTGCCGAACTTCCGCCCATCCCCGACAGAATTTGACAATCACTACACATCATACACCGTTTGGCAAAGCAATACTTTTTGTAAACTCCTTTTTAGCACCAACACTGCTTGATGACAACCAAGCAATACACCGATCAGGAGGTACGAATATGAAGCAAACCAACAAAAAGCACTTGTTTTTCTTAATTCCCATCGGCATTTTTGCAATTGTAATGCTTGTTTTGGAATGTTTGCCAGACGGCGTGCAAATGCGTTTTGCCTATCCCGATAGTATCAGCGGAAACATCATAAATGTCTACAAATATTATCCGTATTTCAGCGACATGCCCTTTGGATACGGCAATGTCTTCCCTGTCATTATCGGCATTTTGACAATTGCGATAATAATTCTTTGGATTGTAAACCTATTCATAGACAAAAGAGGTATCGGCATTGCGATATTTACAATGACGATTCTCAAATTCGTTTTCAGTACGGTGGAACTTATATTCTCGCAAACGGCAATCAACTGGGCACTGTTCGCATTGTCATTCATTTTGGCGATATACTGCATTGCAAAGACAGTTATAAACAAAGAATTTGCAAAAATAAAGAAACCACAAGAACCTCTCGAGGAAACCGAAAACGAATAACGCCGACTTGCATTGCTTAAACATAAAAAATCGGCAGCAATTACAATTTGTTTTTGCAATGAAACAACACACATAATAGGCAAACAAAAAAACCGCAATAAGCGGTTTTTTTGATATTCTATTCGGGTATTTTTCGATAAAGCGCAATCAGTCGAAATAATCGATTTGCATTGAATGGCGCACTTTTGCAAGAGTTGCCGCCGCTTTTGCTTTTGCCTTTTGCGTACCGTTTTTGAGAATTTCGTAAACGGCGTCGGGATTCTTTGCGAGTTCGAGTCTTCTTTCGTATATCGGTTTAAGCTCGGACTGCAAGACATTGATAAGGAATCTTTTGATTTTCACGTCGCCCAAACCGCCGCGTCTGTAATGCGCTTTGAGTTCGTCGAGATTCTTGTAATCGGGCAAAAACTCGGCAAAATGCTCGTCGGTTGCAAATGCGTCGAGATATGTGAACACGGTGTTCCCTTCCACCTTGCCTTTATCCTCGATACGAAGGTGATTGGGGTCGGTAAACATCGACATAACTTTCGTTTTTATCTCGTCGGGAGTGTCCGAAAGGTAAATGCAGTTGCCGAGCGATTTGCTCATCTTTGCTTTTCCGTCGATACCAGGAAGTCTGCAACATTGCTTGTTGCTTGGCAAAAGGATTTCGGGCTCGACAAGCGTATCGCCGTAAATCGAGTTAAACTTGCGCACGATTTCTTTGCACTGTTCCAACATCGGTTCTTGATCCTCGCCGACAGGAACGGTCGTCGCCTCGAATGCCGTGATGTCTGCGGCTTGGCTGATAGGATAAGTCAAAAATCCTACGGGAATGCTCTTTTCGAAGTCGCGCATTTTTATCTCGGCTTTTACGGTCGGATTGCGTTGCAATCTCGAAAGCGTGACGAGATTCATATAGTAAAACGAAAGTTCCGTAAGTTCGGGCACTGACGATTGAACGAAAATCGTGGATTTTGCGGGGTCGATTCCGCACGCAAGATAATCGAGAGCAACTTCGATGATGTTACTACGCACTTTTTCGGGATGTTCGGCGTTGTCGGTGAGCGCTTGCGCGTCGGCAATCATAATGTAAATCTCATCGAAATTTCCGCTGTTTTGAAGTTTTACTCTTTCACGCAGAGAGCCGACGTAATGTCCGATATGCAATCTTCCCGTCGGTCTGTCGCCTGTCAAAATAATCTTTGCCATAATGCACCTATTATTTATAAGTATATACTACATATAATATATCACTACAATAGAGAGACTGTCAAACTGCTTGCGCACGCCTTTTTCAAAAAAATAAACCGTTGCCGAAGCAACGGTTTGTTTTTTTATCAAACAAGGATTATTCAGCGGTTTCTTCAACTTTCTTTTTGCGAGTTGTTTTCTTTGCGGGTGCTGCTTCTTCCTCTGCCTCGTCTGCGAGGTTGAGGTTTAGGTTCTTGAACAAATCGCCGAGAGTTGCCGAGGAACTACCGGAAACCCATTCTTTGGGTTCGTTGGAAGATTCCTTCTTTGCGCCGCGACGTTCGCGTTTGCTTTCGCCGTCTGCAACTTTTTGTTCGAACTTCTTGACTCTGGAGGATCTCTTTGCCGCTTTTTCTTCGTCGGTTGCTTCTTCTTGACCTTCTTGAACTTGCGTTTCTTCGGGTGCGGGAAGCAATTCTTTGATAGAAAGTGTGATGCGGTTGTCGTCGAATCCGATAATCTTTGCTTCGACTTCTTGACCGACAGTCAACGCTTCGTTTGCGTCTTTGATCCAGTTGTGAGAGATTTGAGAAACGTGAACGAGTCCGTCTACGCCGTCGTCGATGGATACGAACGCACCGTAGGGGAAGATTCTTTCAACCTTGCCTTTGATGACCGTACCGACAGGGAACTTCTCTGCCGCAACTTCGTAGGGTTTCTTTTGAAGTTGTTTGTAACCGAGAGAGATTTTGCCTGTTTCTCTGTCCATTTTGAGGACTACGAAGTCGTAGCTTTCGCCGATTGTGAGGACTGTGGAAGGATCGGTGATCTTGTTCCAAGAAAGCTCGGAGATGTGAGCGAGGCAGTCGAAACCGCGAACGTTTACGAATGCGCCGAATTGCGTGAATCTCTTAACTTTGCCGGTCACGATGTCGTGAACGTGAATGTTGTTCCAGAAAAGATCCTCTTTTTCTTTCTTTTCTCTTTCGAGAATGATACGTTGAGAAGCGAACAGATATCTCGACTTCTTTTGGGGTTTATCTTCGCTTTGAGCGGTTTCTTCGCCCTCAGCCTCTGTGTTTTCTTTTTCCTTCGGAGGCATAAGCGTCAAACGGAGCGTCTTGCCCTTGTAATCTTCGAGGTTGCTGACGTAACCCATTCTGATTTGGCTTGCGGGAACGAAGATGGTGTATTGACCGAGTCTTCCTCTGAGTCCGCCCTTGACGACTTCCGTCATGGTCAAAGAGAATTCGCCTTGAGCAAGAGCCTTTTCCGCTTCCGCTTCTTCAAGGCGCACTGCGTCGACGTCCTTTTTGGACAAAGACACATACTCTTTGTTGACAGCAAGAATAGTTGCTTGAATTTCATCGCCCTCTTTGAAGTCGGCAGGATTGTAGTTGCCGTCCAAAGATGCCTCGCTCTTATCAATGAAACCGTCTTTCTTTCCGCCGATTGCGACGTAGATGCCGCTATCGCCTGCACTGATGACTTTGCCTTTGATGCGCTTGCCGACTTTGTAATTTGTGTAGCCGACGGAAGTTGCGGATTTCAAAAGGTCCGCCATAGTGGTGGGTTCTTTTTCTTCTGCGACTGATTGCTCTTGAAGTGTTGCCTCGTTTTTCACTTCAGTTTCTACTGTTTCCACAGCGTTCTTTTGAGTTTCACTCATAAGTCTTGTTACCTCCTGTATCAACCACGGCGGAGTGGATGCTCCTGCGACAATCGATACACTTTGAATATCCTTGATAAATTTTGTTTGATTCAGAGCGTCGTTTGCGTTTTCGACGAAAAACGTATTCGGATTGACCTCTTTCGCCACCTCGAACAAACGTCTTGTGTTTGCGCTGGTATGGCTTCCGAGAACCAAAACCGCGTCCGACTTTTCGGCGAGTGCGCGCGCTTCGTCCTGTTTCTCTTTTGTAGTATAACAAATAGTATTAAAAATGCCAACTAAATTATTGCGGTTTTTTTCAAAATTCTTTGCAAATTCTTCGATTTTTTCAAATTTTTCGGGCAAAATCGTGGTTTGAAACAAGACAGATGTCGGATTTTCGCCGATTGGCAGAGTTTCGCCGTCCGAAACCACTTTGCAGTTCTTCCCTGCGTACGACGCCACGCCGATTACTTCGTCGTGATTTTTATCGCCCACGATTATGATGTCGTCGCCTGCTTTCGCCCTGTCCTCGGCAAGTTTTTGATTGCGCTTGACGACGGGGCAAGTCGCGTCGAAAATCGTCACTCCTCTCTCTTTCAATTCGTCTTCCAACTCTTTGGTTATGCCGTGAGCGCGAATGAGCGCGACATCCCCTTTTTGAAGTTTGTCGCAATCCTCGATTTTAAGGCAAATCGCACCCTTTTCGCAAAGGTATTCGGTGACGAGTTCGTTATGCACAAGTTCGCCCAAAGTATAGATTTTTCCGTATTTTTCGGCAAGGGAAACAGCGGTGTTCACCGCCTTTTTAACGCCGTTGCAAAATCCTGCTTTTTTAGCGACGATAACTTTCAATTTTCACCTCGAAAACCGACGAATCCCGTCGATTTTACAGTTATTTTTTCTTTTTACCTTTGGTTGCTTTTTCGACGTACTCGTTGCAAAGGCGGCGAGTTTCGTCCATCTTTTGTTTGATTATTTCGGTTGCTGCATGATTTTCGTCGATAGTGTGCGCGCCGTAAAACTCCTCGAGCGAGAAGGGTTCGCCGACGTACAGCCAGTTCTTTCTGAACGCTTTGGGGCTTTGAAAGTAAATCATCGGCACTACGGGGACTTTTGCTTTTATTGCAAAACGAGCCGTACCCGTCTTAAATTCCGCCATGTGTTGCGTGCCTTCTTTATTCCTCGTTCCTTCGGGGAAAATAAGCAGTTGCTTTCCCTCTTTAAGCACTCTTAGCACTTGCTTTACAGATTCGATATCAGCCTCGCCTCTGCGCACGGGAATCGCCCCCATTTTGTGCAAAAACCAGCCTGCAATAGGATTTGTGAACAACTCGTATTTTGCAAGTGCGTGCGCTTCCTTTTTGAAAAGCACGAAGTACGGAATCATCGAATCCATTTTGGAATAATGGTTGCAGGTAAAAAGCGCGCCTTTCACTTTTTTTGCGTTTTCCGCACCAATAACTTTTGTAGGCCACACGAGCATTTGCAATGGGCGCAAAATCACTCTCAAAAATCTGTAAAACGCAAAACTTTTTTCGGGTTTATAGTATGTTTTAATTCTTGCGAGGGTCTTTTTGTCCATCTCGCTCGACGGAATAATCGTCGAGGGCTTTTCGGCATTCTGTTCGGTCGGATTTGCGTTTTTAGTCTTGATATGCACAACCTCTTTGACGTGTGCGACAACGTCGTCTATGCTCATTTGCGTGGTGTCGACAAAATCTGCGTCGTCGGCTTGTTTAAGAGGCGCGACCTCGCGGTGAGAATCGTTGTAATCGCGTTGAATTATGTCGCTTAAAAGCGTTTGATAATCCACTTTTTCGCCCTTTTCTTCGAGGTCTTTCATTCTGCGTTGCGCTCTTTCTTCGGGGGAAGCGGTAAGGAAAAATTTGCAGTTTGCGTTTGGAAGCACAAACGTGCCGATATCCCTGCCGTCCAAAACAACGTCGTTTTTGCTTGCGAAATCACGCTGCAAATCCACCATTTTGTATCTCACGCACGGAAGCGCGGATATATCGCTTGCGGCTTTGGACATATAGTGCTCGCGAAGGTGCGGCGTTGCGTCTATGCCGTTGACGATTATATGTTGATCGCCGTTTTGATAGACGATGTCCATTTTGAGGTCTTCAAGCATCTCGGACACTTTTTGTTCGTCTTTGGGGTCTATACCGTTTTGGAGCGCGAGATAAGCGGTTGCTCGGTACATTGCGCCCGTATCGAGGTAGATGATGCCGAGATCTTTTGCCACCGCTTTTGCGATTGTGCTTTTGCCTGCGCCGGCAGGTCCGTCTATTGCTATGTTTATCATATTTCCTCCGACTTTTCAGAGTTTGAAGTCTTTTGTAATTACAATTTTAGGCGTTAGATTCCGCATTTGTTCTCTTTTTAGGCGGATTGAGGGGATTTTTTGATTATATCCCTTGCAGCGCACACCGCCGTCGCAAACGCAAGTTGAAGATTGAATCCGCCCGTCAACGCGTCTACGTCTATCGTTTCGCCGACAAAGTACAATCCGTCAACGTCTTTGCTTTCGCAGGTTGGTTTGAGGCATTTTAAATCCACGCCGCCCGACGTCACTATCGCTTCGGTAAACGGCGCGAGCGATTGCACGTCAAAGCGCAAATTCTTTATGGTTTTGACAAGTTTTGCACGCTCTTCTTTTGTGATTTCGTTCACCTTTTTGCTCTCGGCAATGCCTGCGCATTTCAAAACGTACGCGTTGAGCCTTTCGGGCAGAAGCGCGCGAGTGACATTCTTTATATCTTGGTTTTTTCTTTCGTCGAAATCCCTCAAAACTCGTCTGTCCAGTGTGTTTTCGTCAAGAGCGGGTTTCAAATCGAGAGACAAAACGACGTTCTGTTTTCTGTTGATGTACGACGAAATCGTAAGCGCAATGGGCCCCGACAATCCTCTGTTTGTAAACAGCATTTCGCCAAACTCGCTCGCAATCTCTTTGCCGTTTTCATCGACAGCGCAGAGATTGGCGTTTTTGAGGGATATTCCCTGCAACGCCGAAACGTTCTGCTTGACGATGACAGGCACAAGAGCCTGCCGAGGCTCGACTATTTTAAGTCCGAAAGATTTTGCGAATGCGTATCCGTCGCCCGTAGACCCCGTCGAAGGATAACTCATTCCGCCCGTTGCCACGACAACTTTGTCGCACTTTACGTTTTCCCACGCAGTGACAACGCAAAATCCGCCGCTTGTTTTCTTTATTGACTTGACTTCGCTGCCGAGTTTTACGTCCACTCCGAGATTTTCAATCTCGATTTGCAACGCTTTTATGACATCGCTCGACTTTTGCGAAAACGGAAACACCCTGTTTCCCCTTTCCACGACGAGTTTCAAGCCCAAATCCTCAAAAAACGACATCGTGTTTTGAGGTGTGAATCCGTACAGCGACGAGCGCAAAAACTTTTCCCCTCTGACGATGTTTTGAAACAAGTCCGCAAGTTCGCAATCGTTGGTGAGATTGCATCTACCCTTGCCGGTTATGTAGAGTTTTTTGCCGAATTTCTCGTTTTTTTCGACAAGGACAACATCCGCTCCCTCTCTTGCGAGAAAAACGGAAGCCGTCATACCTGCCGCACCTGCGCCGATTACGCAAACTCTCATAACTCGAACGTCGCCTCTTTCAATTTTTCGATGGTCGGCATATCGTTTGCGAGCATTTGCACGGGCGTGACGGTTATGTAGCCGTTGTCGAGTTGATAGCAATCGCCGCCCACAACCTCGTCGACGTGCGGTATTCTGTGACCGTCTACGCAAAAATACGTCACGCCGTCCTCGCCGACTTCTTTGACGTACTTTTCCTCGTAAGGCTGATATGCCACAGGCGCAATTTTCACGCCTTTTATGTTTTCCTTTTTGACGCTCGGAATATTCAGATTTATCGTGACATTCTCGGTTGCGAAAGACAAAAGTCTTTCGAGATTGTTTGACGTGAATTCCGCCGCGAATTCGTAGTCGGGAACGCCGTGCGTCCTAAGCGACACCGCGAGCGAGGGAATGCGCTGAAAAGTACCCTCTTGCGCCGCGCCGAAAGTGCCCGAAAAAATAATGTCGCTTCCCGCGTTGAGACAAGTGTTTATGCCCGACACGACCGCGTCGATTTTCTCGTCTTTGAAAAGATATTTCACGCCGAAAAGCACGCAATCGCCGGGCGTTCCGCTCACGGCAAAGGTGGGAATATCGTCGATAATTCCCTTATTTTCGTATGTAATTCCGCTGAAAAAATTCACCGAATGGCTCGCACCCGACCTTTCGGACATAGGCGCGACAATGCGCACGTCGTGATTTTTCGCGAGCGTTTTTGCAAGAGTTTTTATACCCGTCGCAAAATAGCCGTCATCGTTTGTAATGAGAATTTTCATACGCTCACCTTTCGCTCGGTTGCTGTTTGTTTGCTATTGCGTACAAGTACGCAATCTCTGCCTCGTTAAGGGGGCGATACGCCCCTCTTGCAAGACCGCCGAGGCGCAATTCGCCGATAGCGATGCGCTTTAAAAATACGACTTTCTTTTCGACAGCCTCGAACATACGACGTATCTCTCTGTTTTTGCCCTCGAAAATGATAACTTCGAGGCGAGTAAACACGCCGCTCGTGTCATCACTGCACTCTATCGCCTCTCTTGCGAGAGCGTCTTTTGGGTCGATGACCGCTTTTTTCGCGTCCTTAACCTTTTCGATACCCGTGATTTTAACCTTGCTTCTGCCGTACTTTACTCCGTCTACGGTTACGCCCTTTCTGAGCGCGGCAAGGTCGCTTTCATCGATAGTGCCTTCTATTTTTACGACGTAGGTTTTGGGAATCTCGCTCGACGGATGAGTAAGTTTGTACGTCAAATCGCCGTCGTTGGTCAACAAAAGCAAGCCTTCGCTGTCGTAATCGAGCCTGCCGACAGGATACAAACGTTTGTTTTTGTAGTCGTCACCGATAAAATCTGTGATTATTTTGCGAGGTTTGGAATGTTCCTTCACTTCCTCGACAATGCCTTTTGCGGCGAGTTTTTCGGTTCGATTCTTGATTTCTTCAAGTTCTTTATCCGACTTTTTGCGACCGCTCTTGTTGTCGTTGTCCTCATTGAGAGTGGTCACGCAATTCTTAGGTTTGTAAAACAAAAGATAGTCGTAGTGCGTCACTCTCACAACCTTTTTTCCGTCAACAAAGACTACGTCTTTTGTTTCGTCTATGTCGGTCCCGACTTCTCTGACGACCTTTTTGTTGACGCTCACGCGCCCTTCCTTGACAAGTTCGTCCGCCTTGCGACGAGAACATACGCCGCATTCTGCAAGATATTTGTTGATTCTCATAAGTCCTCACGCGCTCGCTCAGGGCAAGCGCACACAAATTAAAACAAGTATACATAAAAAATATTGAAAGAGCAAGCAAATGTGCAAAATCCTTAAAAGCACATTGAAAAGAAAAGGCGGTTTGCCTTTTAAGAAAACGATTTTATAGCCGTTTTTACTGCGATTTTTTGTTAAATTTGCTTCGATTTTTGCGGATTTCGTGCAAAATTTTTGCGGTTTCAATTCAGATGTTACCGTTTTTTAATTTCATTCAATCGTTTTTAGTCAGTCGAATTTATCTTTTTAGTTCGGTTTTGCTTAAACTAATTCCACGACGAGTTTTTCACTGCCGTCCTTTTTGAGCGGATATTTGACGTTTTGCCAGTTTGGCGTTACGGTTTGATTGACTTTGACTTTCACGATGTCTTTTCCGTTTGTCATAAGCGCGTTGTCAAGAGGTATCATTTCGTAGTTGTCAAATCCGAAATCCAGCATTCTAACCGTGTCGTTCCACATATCGCCGCGATTCAACACAACGGAAATAAGTTGCATATCCCCTCTTTTTGCGCCGCCGACAAGACATCTTCCGCTCTTTTTGGTAAAGCCGGTTTTCACGCCGTTTGCGCCCTCAAAGAGTTTCAACAGTTTGTTTTTATTCGCGATATATCTCGCCTCGCCGCTCACATCGATTTTTCTCTGTTTAGTGCCAACGATACGCACGAAATCGGGATTTTCGTATGCCGCCGCGCAAATAAGTGCCAAATCGTAAGCCGTCATGTAGTGATTGTCGTCGTGAAGTCCGTGCGGATTTACGAAATGAGAATTGCGTGCGCCGAGCACTTTCGCCTTTTCGTTCATTAAAGATGCAAATTGGTCGATACCGCCCGAAACTTCCGTTGCAAGCGTAACCGCCGCATCGTTTCCGCTTCTAAGCATAAGACCGAAAAGCAAATCTTCAACGGTTATCGTATCGCCTGCTTTCAGATATATGGACGAGCCTTCAACGCTTTCCGCAATTTTGGGCACAGTAACGATTTTGTCGAGAGGCAAATTCTCGAGCGCAATAAGCGCCGTCAAGACTTTAGTCGTGCTTGCAGGGTAGCATACCTCGTCTTTTCCGTCCTCGTATAAAACTCGTCTTGACGACATCTCGATACACACTGCGCCGCTTGCGCCTTTTTTCACACTTTGCAAGATTTCGTCGTTGATCGCATTTTGTACGTTTTCTTCTGTGTTTTCGACAAAACAATTCTCGTTTTTATTGTTTTTTAGAATACTTTTAATGTGATAAACCACGTTTCCTATCGAAAACGATGAGATTATTGCGATTGTCAAACACACGATTGCAATCGCCGTAACTACCGCCTTTTTTGAAAAATCGTCCATATTCTTCCCTCTTTTCAATCCTTTTTCACAACGTTGGCAACGCTTTTGAGAAGTTCGAGCCACTTATTTTCTTCGCCGTCCACCCTCACGAATTTCTTTTGTGCACCGCAAACGAGAAAGCCGATTGGCGTTACGCTCACTCCACCGCCGCTCACCCCGACGGGCGATTTCACTTTCTTTTCGCTTTCGTACTCTGCACCGCCTGCGACAAATCCTACGCTTATTTTGCTCACCGGCAAAACGAGCGTGCCGTCGCCGTTCACAATCGGCTTTCCGACAATCTCGTTAAATTCCGCCGACTTTTTCAAATTTTCTATCGTTTGTCGCAATATTTCTTCAAAACTTTGCATATTACCTTCCCTTGCCGATTGCAATCGCCTTTACGGCTTGAACGGCGTTTATCCTTATTCTTATTCCGCACTCTGCGTCGAATCTGTCCTTGCTCTCGTCCTGAATCACCGTTTTTGCAAAAACGGGCAACATCTGCACGAGCGCACACAATATCGCGCCGTTTTTTGCGTCGTTTGCACCGACGTAGGCAATCAAGCCGTTGATATCGATAATCTCGTTTTCAAACAAGAAACGTGCAATTTTGCCCATTTGGGTCACGCTTATGCCGCTGTCGAGATTTTTGAGCGTTTTGCCGTTTATTTGCACTTTCAACCCCTCTCGCACGCAAACCTTGATTCTCGCAATCGATATGCCCGCAAATTTGAATTGCACGATCACCGCTTCGCTCGCAAGCGAAAAATGCGTCGTGCACGACAGTTTTATGGGAAATATGAGCGCAATGAGCAACGCTTGCGCGCAAATCAATACGACAGCAATCGCCATAAATCTATTTTGAGTATTATATGTATTTTTATGTAAGAAGATAAAAGCGATAGAAAAATCTTAAAAAACCGACGAAAAAGTTATTGAAAAAGTTATCGAAACGGTCGTTAAAAAGTTACAAAAAGCATAAAACTCAAGATAACCGTAAACGGTTATATTATAAGCGAATATAAAAAACGGCTTATTTTCGATAAATAAACCGTTTTTTATGAGATTGATTTTTGATATTTTACAATCAATTGCCGAAAGGATTTTGTCAATCGAACACTTCAAATTGTTCGCCTTCCAAAAATTCGGGGATTTCTTCCTCTTCATCCTCGGCGTCGGCAGCGGCAAGCGAAACAAGCGTTTCGTTGTCCGCTTCGTCATCGTCCATAAT
>CAVKUX010000057.1:0-11751 GCA_963659595.1 Anaeroplasmataceae bacterium
GGTTTTTGGCAATCGCCCCAAAAATTCTCGTTTCTATTTAGGGGATTCCCACGCTTGCGCACGAAGTGCGCATTCACCAAGCAAGCACTCGCGCGGAATTGTGGCTGGATTCTTTGTCCGTCTTGTTCGGGAGAGCAAAGAGGGCTTGCGCGGTTAGTGATTGCGAGAACAAGTGCGGTTTTTGACAATCGCCCCAAAGATTTTCATTTCTATTTAGGGTATTCCCACGCTTCGCTCTGAATGACGACGTGGGCGATTGACATTGCCGCAGCGCCGTTTGAGCAATGGTGCGCTTAAATTTATAAAATCGCAGTATTCGGATGAAGAACTAGAAAGAGCCACGCTTTCAGCATGGATTTGTATTTAAGTGCGATATTTGGATGAAAAACAAGAAAGGCACAGTTTGAATCGAGACCCAGTGTACATAGGCGTACACGGTTTCGAGGCAAACTGCGCCTGACGAAGTTTTTCGCCAAATAGTGCGCTTAAATTACTTTTCGCTCTTTTTTTGAACGACTTGCTCACCATCATAGTATCCGCATTTCGGGCATACTTGGTGGCTCTTGATCAGTTCGTGGCATTGAGGGCACTCGGTGAGACCGGGAGCCTTGACTTTCCAGTTTGCAAAACGGGAATTCGTTTTGGATTTCGAAACTTTATTTTTAGGTACTGCCATCTTATTACCTCCAACATTTTCACAACATCTGATACACAGTGTTATGATTATATAAAATCTGACAATGGTTGTCAAACGCTTTTTGAAAGTTGCGCGACTTTGTTGTCAATTATTTTGCATATTCGGACGTTTTGGCGCAATTTGCGCTCGAAATGCCCGAAACCGCTTTTGACTTATCGTTTTACATCACGAGAGCCTTTGTTTCTCTTGCGATAGACAATTCTTCGTTTGTGGGAAGAACAAGCACTTTGACTTTGCTGTCGGGCTTGGAGAGAAAGCGGACGCCGTCGAAAAAGCCTTTGTTTGCCTCGAAGTCGAAATCTACGCCGAGATATTCCATATCTTCCATAACGAGTCTGCGCATAAGGTCGCTATGCTCGCCGATGCCGCCCGTGAAAACAATTGCGTCGACGCCGTTGAGAGTTGCGGCGTAAGAACCGATATACTTCTTTATGCGATATGCGGCAACTTCGACTGCGAGTTTGGCTTTTTCGTTGCCTTCATTGATGCCTTTTTCGAGGTCGCGCATATCCGAACTCAATTCGCTCACACCGTACATACCGCACTTTTTGTTGAGGTATTGCACGAGTTCTTCGGGGGTCAAGCCGAGTTTTGCGCGGATAAATTCGCTCGCCGCAGGGTCGATGTCGCCCGAGCGCGTACCCATAACCAGCCCTTCGAGCGGAGTAAAGCCCATAGACGTGTCGAGGCATTTGCCGTCCTTCACCGCAGAGATGGACGAGCCGTTGCCGAGGTGGCATACGATGATTTTGCTGTCCTTTTTGCCGAGAAGTTTGATTGTTTCCTCGCTGACGAATTTGTGCGAAGTGCCGTGGAAGCCGTATTTTCTCACTTTGTACTTGTCGTATACGGAGTACGGAATGCCGTACATATACGCTTTTGCTGGCATAGTGCTGTGGAAAGTCGTGTCGAAAACCGCAACCATAGGCACGCCGGGCATAACTTCTCTGCAACTCTTTATGCACGCGATGTTGCCGGGCATATGGAGAGGTCCTAGTTCCGCATTCTTTTCGCAAATGCGGATAACTTCGTCGTCGATAACGACGGAACTTTTGAAGTCCTCGCCGCTGTGAAGCACTCTGTGACCCACTGCGCTGATTTCGTCGGTGGATTTGATTGCGCCGTACTTCGGATCGACCATCGCTTTTAGCACGAGTTCGATTGCCGCAGTGTGATCTTTCATATCCTGCTTGACGTTAAGCACCTTACCGTCCGCCGTCTTTTGGGTCAACTCACCGCCCTTGAACGTGATGCGCTCGCAGATTCCTTTGAGAACCGCTTGCTCGGTGTCCATATCGATAAGTTGATATTTGAGCGACGAACTGCCTGCGTTGATAACGAGAATTTTCATAATTTTACCTCTATTAGTCTTTTACGGATTGAAGCGCGGTGATTGCCGCAACTGCCGCGATGTCTTCTGCAACACAACCTCTGCTCAAGTCGTTTACGGGCAGAGCGAGACCTTGCATAATGGGTCCGATTGCCATACAGTTGCCGAAACGTTGAGCAATCTTGTAGCCGATGTTGCCTGCGTCGAGGTTGGGGAAAACGAGAACGTTCGCTTGACCCGCGACGGAACTGTCGCCTGCTTTTTGCTTTGCCACGCTGTCAACCAAAGACGCGTCGAGTTGAAGTTCCGCGTCGATGAGGATGTCGGGATGTTCCGCTTTGACCTTTTCATAAGCGGCGTGAATTCTGTCGATGGATTCGCCTTTCGCACTGCCGTGAGTGGAGAACGAAAGCATTGCTACTTTCGGTTCTTCGCGCACTATTTTGCGCGCGCTGTCTGCAGCCGCAACCGCGATGTCTGCAAGTTGATCGCTTGTCGGATATGGAATAACCGCGCAATCGGAGAAGATATATGCAGGATATTTTGCGTATTTGAAACTCTTGGGCGGAACCATAACGAAGCAACTGGACACGGAACTGATGCCGGGTGCGGCTTTGATAACTTGGAATGCGGCTCTGGATACGTCTGCAGAGCTGAACACCGCACCGCCAACAACGCCGTCCACGTCGCCGCATTTAAGCGCAACGCACGCATAAAACATATTGTTGTTCGTAATAATGTTGAGCGCTTGTTCTTCGGTCATACCCTTCGCTTTGCGAAGTTCGTAAAGGGTGTTTGCATACTCCGCTCTGTGTTCGCTCGTCTTGGGATCGTCGAAAGAAATACCCGTGAAGTCGATTTCGGGGAATTTTGCTTTGATTTCTTCTTCGTTGCCGATGAGAACAACCTTGCAAATATCGTCATGCGTAAGCATTTGAGCCGCTTGCGCTACGCGGATATCGTCGCCTTCTGCGAGTGCTATTGTTTTGTGCAATCTGTGTGCGCGCTTAAACAATTTTTTTACGAAATTCATACCTAACTTCTCCTAAACTGTTGCAATTGATTGCAATTGTTTTATTTTTAGATATAATTATAGTTACTTAAAAAACAAAAATCAACAAATATGAGGACTTATTTTGAAAATAACCGCCATAATTGCAGAATATAATCCCTTTCACAACGGACATCTAAAACAACTCAAAAAAGCAAAGCGCGAAACAGATGCCGACGCGCTTGTGGTGGTTATGAGTTCGTCCTTCACGCAACACGGCGATCTGTGCATAGCCGACCGATACACTCGCGCAAACTGGGCGATTCAGGCAGGCGCGGATTTGGTGCTGGAACTTCCCACGGTATATTCCCTTTCGACCGCAAAAGGATTTGCCGAAGGCGCGCTCAAAACGCTGTCTATGCTGGGCGAATACACTCTATCTTTCGGCACGGAAAGCGACGAAATCGAGGAGTTGAATATGGCTGCGGAGTTTATGAGAAGCGAATCGAAAGATATGTCCAATCTTCTCAAAGGCTATTTGAGCGAAGGCTATTCGGTCGCAAAATCGAGGACTCTCGCTCTCGACAAAATTCGCCCCGACGTGTCGAATATGCTTAAATCCCCCAACAACATTCTTGCGGTCGAGTATATGAAAGCGGGCGCGGCATACGCAGGCAATGTTCGATACCACTCGGTCGAGCGAAAGCCCGACGATGACAAAAAATTTATGTCGTCAACGAAAATCCGCAATCTAATCGCACAAAACGCGGACGTTTCGTCTTTCGTTCCGCCGTTCGTCGACCTTTCGACGCACGCAAATATCGACAAATACAACGTCATTTCAACGTACGCTATGAAAGCGATGAGTGCCGCCCAACTCAAAGAAATCGCAAACATCAGCGAGGGTATGGAAAATCGCATTTCGCAATCTTCGTTCAACAATATGGACGAGTTTTTGGGACTTACGAGCAAACGCTACACTCGCTCCACGATAAAACGAATAGCCGCAAGCGCGACTTTGGGACTCACGAAAGACTTGATTAATCTTGCCAACGAGCAACCGCCATATTGCACCGCTTTGGCGTTCAAGCCCTCTAAAAAGAAAGCGTTGTTTGCGCTTTTGGCACAATCGGACGGCTATTTCTTCTTCAAGCACAGCGATTGCGAAAAAGATTGTCCCGTCCGCCCACTCGTCGACCTCGACGAGAAAGCCGCAAAGATTCAAAAATTGTGTGATTAAGCAAAAATCGTCGCTAAGGCAAATTAATTAGACTGTAAAATATTTGAATATTCCTTAACTGCGGCTTTGCCGCAATATCGTTGTCCGAAAGGACAATATAACTTGCGCACGGCGCAAATAAAACTGCACGCAGTGCAATATCATTGTCCGCAAGGACAATACATCTTGCGCATAGCGCAAATATAACTGCACATAGTGCAATATCGTAGTGCCCCACGGCACGCTTTTTTTTGTTAAACATTTTAGTTGGTAAAACATCGTTTGTAAGGCAATATTTTGCTTTTCAAGAGAATATTATTTTGTATGCAAAAAGTCAATAAGGCTCAACTTCCGAAAGTTTTTGCCTGCGTTGCCGTAATCGCATTTATGGCGTTTATGCTAGCAAAACCCGACTATTATCTCGATTCGGCAAGGCGAGGTTTGAGTTTGTTTGCCTCGAGCGTGCTTCCCTCTTTGTTCCCTTTTTATTTTTGCTCTTTGCTTTTGACGTATATGGGTGCGGTCGGCGCGATATCCAAAGCAGGCGCAAAAGGCGTCAAACTTATGTACAACGCACCAAAGGAGAGCGCATACGTCTTGTTTTTAAGTATGCTGTGCGGCTACCCCGTCGGCGCAAGCACCATATACGAGTTGTACAGCGCAGGCGTAATCTCGCAAAAAGACGCAAAATGCGTTTGTTCGTTCTGCTCGACGTCGGGTCCTGTTTTTATGATCGGGACGATAGGCGGCGCGATTTTCGCAAATCGAAAAGTCGGACTTATCGTACTCGTGGCGCACTATCTCGGCGCAATCGTAAACGGCTTGATATACCGCAAAAGGAAGGATGACGCCAAAGACGTTTCCGCATTTTCCTCGCAAAGCGACGTTGACGGACTTTTGTCGCGAGCAATATCCAAAGCGACGATAAATATGCTGTACATCGGCGGATATATCGTCATTTGCGGAATGATTGTAGACACTCTCGAACTTGTTGGAATCCGAAACGCACTGTCCTATCTCAACGGAGCAAGCGAACCCGTGTTGTCCGCGCTATATTCCCTCATCGAAATGACGAGGGCGAGCATCGAATGCTCCAAATGTCAAAACCTACAACTGGGCGTTACGCTCTGCACGGGCGCGGTTTCGCTCGGAGGATTGTCGATAACTTTGCAAAACTACACGTTTCTTTCAAAATGCGGCGTCGGCTTTTGGGAACTTCTCCTAAAGAAAGCCACGCAATGCGCGATAAGTATGGTGATTGCGTTTGTTTTGGGATTTTTGCTGTAAAAAAAATAAATCAAATAAAAATTCGTAAAAAATGACATAAAATATTGACTTTTTGCATTTCCCTTTTGTATTGTGTAGCCACAGGGATTCGAATTTCCAACAATTCCGGAGGGAAAACAATGAAAAAAAATTGGTGCAACACGGTGCTTGTTGCTTATGTCCTTTTACCGAAAATCGTAAAAGAACTTAACTTCGGCATCGAAAGTCGAGTAAAATCGAGTTTTCAAAGCAAACATCTCAAAATGGGTGTAAGCAACGAGCAATTAATAGGTGAAATCATCTCGCTCACCGACGAAAAGCGCAAAATCGTCAATCTGCGATATCTAATCACTATGTCGCTCAACCAAATGAAAGACAAATCGCGCGAGATACTTGTCGACAGAATGTTCCGAAAACTTACGTTCGAAGAAATCTCGAAAGCACGCAACATCGCAATGCGCACGACGTTCAGGCGGCTGGAAAACGCCGAAGCAGAGTTCGCACAAATATTATCCTCTCTCGGCTACGATGAAAGCGCGCTGCAAAAGGATTTTGCAAACGACAAATACATCTCGTCAATATACAAGCGACTTCAAAACGACAAATATTTTGTCGCAAAGAACATGTAAAACCCCAAAACAATTTAAGAAAAAGTTGAATCCGACCAAAGTCGGCTGTTTGTCGTTTCAAAAATCGAAAAACGGTAGGAAAAACAAAGCGTTTTTGCAAAAAAAACAATAGATTCGAATTGCGTTTCAACAATTCCGCAACTCGAAATTTATGCAAAAAAATAAACATGCGGCAACAATAAATCGACCTAAAACAACAACTTAAAAACATCAAACCAACTTACAATACAAGAATTGTCAAACTGGAATTATCAACCAAAAACTTATGCGAAACGCCGTCGTTTGACGGCGTTCTTTCTTTTCCGATTGCCCTGCAATTTGCAACTTAAATCGGATAAATTTAATTCTGTCTTTGCAAATATTTGCAAGAATTCGAGCTGTCTATTTTTTACAATCAATAGCAATTTTTGATCGTGATGTTCAAAAATGCGTCCATATCGAACAAAGTCCACGGCGCGACTTCGGGCGGATAGACCCTAAACACCATTTCTTTGCCGCTTACGGGGTGCGCAAAGCGAAGTTCACTCGCCCAAAGGCAAAGCGGAAATTTCGTTTGCGAGCCGTTGCCGTATCTCTTGTCGCCGACAATCGGGTTGCCCATATTTGCAAGTTGCACTCTGATTTGATGTCCGCGCCCCGTGACGAGGTTGACCATAAGCAAACTCACGTCCGTTTTTTTGCTCAAAACCTTGTAGTCGAGTTCGGCGTATTTTGCGCCTTCCGAGAGTGCCGGCACCACTTTGACCGTGTTCGTATCGGGGAATTTTTTGAGATAGCAAGTTAGTTTGTCCGCGCTGTATCTCGGCGCGCCTTCGACGATTGCCAAATATCTCTTTTCCACACCGCCGTCGCGGATTGCCTGACAAAGTCTCGAAGCGGCTTTCGAGGTTTTTGCAAACACCATAACGCCGCCCGTGGGTCTGTCGAGCCTATGCACGAGTCCGAGATATGCGTCACCAGACTTGTTGTACTTTTCCACAAGATACTGTTTGAGCATAGTGAGCATATCCGCATCGCCGCTCTCGTCCGCTTGCACGGGAACGTCGTAAGGCTTGACGACAACCAAAACGTGATTGTCCTCGTATACGATTTTGAGGTCTTGATAAGTCATAATTGTGTCCTGTATGTCGATTTCCGATTGTATTTCATAGTTGCGATTTCGACAAATATTTTCTTAAATATCGCCGAAACCGAGTATCTAACGGTATTTTTTTATTTTGCGAACGTTGCAAACGCCGTGCAACCTTGCGGCAGAACAAGTCCTTCTTCGGTTTTAAGTCCGATTTCGTCGGCGTCTATTTGCGCCCTGCTCGGCAAAGTGAGTTTCAAGATATTTGCCATAACCGTCGGTTGCAATCCGGTCGTGTAGGAATTGAGGCAAACGAACAGCGGATCGTCCGAGAGCAAACTTGCAACGAGTTCGCAAAGTTCGGATATACCCTCCTCTATCTTCCACTTCTCGCCGTTGGGGCCTCTGCCGAAACTCGGCGGATCGAGAATTATTGCGTCGTACTTTCTGCCTCTGCGGATTTCCCTTTGGCAAAATTTGAAGCAATCGTCGATGATATATCTCATCCCCGAATTGTCAAGACCGCTTAAACGCACGTTCTCGCCCGCGCGCTCGACCATTGCTTTCGCGCTGTCTACGTGGCATACCTTTGCGCCTGCTTTGAGGCAAGCGACGGAAGCCGCGCCCGTATAGCCGAAAAGGTTAAGCACGGATATTTCGCGCCCCGATTGGGAGATGAGTTTCATCATTCTGTCCCAATTGACCGCCTGTTCGGGGAAAAGTCCGGTGTGCTTAAAACCCATAAGTTTGAGCGAAAAGGTCAAATCTCGCCACGAAATCGTAAACTCGGACGGCACGTTATGTTTGAATTTCCACATACCGCCCCCGGTGCGAGAGCGTTCGTACACCGCGTCCACGTCCTTATAACTCGCAAGCGGCGTTTTTGCGTGCCAAATCACTTGCGGATCGGGACGCAAAAGCGTGATATTCCCCCACTTTTCGAGTTTTTCGCCGTCTCCTGTGGCGATAACCTTGTATTCTTTCCAATCGGGTGCAATTTTCATCAGATTTTCTTCACCGAAATTGTAACGTTGTCGCCGTTGATGTCGCAGTCTTTTGCATAACCGTCGATTGTGGTCGTGATTTTGTCTGCAAGCACGTCGGAGAGGAAGTCAGCCTTCTTTAACACTTTGAGAGCAACGCCTTCCGCCTTGTAGCCTACGACGATATGGTCGGTCACTTCGAAGCCCGCTTCCTTTCTCATCGTTTGAATCTTGGACACGATTTCACGTTCCGCTCCCTCGAAAATGAGGTCGTCTGTGAGTTGCGTATCCAAAACGACTGTGGTTTCGCCGTCGCTTTCGCTCGAATAGCCTTCCTTGTTCTTCATACTGATGAGCAAATCGTCCTTTGACAGTTCGACTTCTCTGCCGTCGACGTCCGCTTTGAACAAGCCGCGCGACTTGATTGCCGACACGATTTCGTTTGCGCGAGCCTGCAAAACCTCTTTGATTTTGCCGAGCAGACTGCCGTATTTCGGTCCGAGAGTGCGAAGTTGCGGCTTCAAATCGTAACTTACAAACACGTTGCTGTCGCCCGAGACTTCAACCGACTTGACGTTGAGTTCGTTCTCTACGAGTTCTTTGAGGTCGTTTGAAAGTTCGTATCTGCCGTTGTAGAAGAGTTTTGAAAGCGGTTGTCTGTTTTTGAGGTTGGATGCGTTTCTTGCCGCTCTGCCGAGCACGACGAGTTTGAGAACGTCGCCCATACCGTTTTCGAGTTTCTCATCGATATACTTCTCATCCGCAACCGGGAAAGAGCAAAGGTGTACACTTTCGGGTGCGTCCGCATAGAAGTTGCAAACGAGGTTGCGATACATACATTCCGCCATAAACGGCGTGTACGGCGCAAGGATTTTGGAGAGCGTCGAAAGCACTGTATACAAGGTAGTATACGCCGCTTCCTTGCTCTTTGACATCTCGCTGCCCCAGAAACGCTCGCGCGAACGGCGGACGTACCAGTTGGAAAGGTTGTCCACGAATTCCGCAATAGCGCGCGAAGTTTCGGTGATTTTGTATTGATCCAATCCCTCGTCAACCGTCTTTATGAGCGAGTTGAGGCAGGAAAGAATCCATCTGTCCATAATCGTGAGTTTTTGGTCTTCGAGTTTATGCTCCGCAGGATTGAATTTGTCGATTTCGGCATAGAGGACGAAGAAAGCGTAGGTGTTCCAAAGCGTACCCATAAACTTGCGTTGGGATTCGCTCACAGCGTCGGCGTGGAATCTCGACGGAAGCCACGGCGCGCTCGTGGTGTAGAAATACCATCTCGTAGCGTCTGCGCCCTGTTTGTCGAGCACTGTCCACGGATCGACGACGTTGCCTTTGTGTTTGGACATCTTTACGCCGTCCTTGTCGTTGACGTGACCGAGAACGATACAGTTTTTGAACGGCGAACATCCGAAAAGCACGGTGCTGACCGCAAGAAGCGTGTAGAACCAACCTCTCGTCTGATCGACCGCTTCGGAAATGAAGTCTGCGGGGAAAACTTTCTCAAAGATTTCCTTGTTTTCAAACGGATAGTGCCACTGAGCAAAGGGCATGGAACCCGAATCGAACCAGCAGTCCAACACTTCGGGCGTGCGAACCATCTCGCCGCCGCACTCGCACTCCCACTTAACTTCGTCGATGTAGGGGCGATGCAACTCCACGTCGTGATCGAGGTGCGCTTTTTCGTGCAACTCCTCGCGAGAGCCGATGACGTGCACCTTTCCGCACTTGTTGCAAACCCAAATGGGAAGCGGCGTACCCCAATATCTTTCACGAGAAATGCCCCAGTCGATGAGATTTTCAAGGAAGTTCCCCATTCTGCCGTTTTTGATGGTTTCGGGCATCCAGTTGACCGAATCGTTTGAGGCAAGCAACTGCTCTTTGACTGCTGTCGTCTTCACAAACCAACTCGAACGAGCGTAGTAAAGAAGCGGAGTATCGCAACGCCAGCAGAAGGGATAACTGTGCGTGAATTTCAAAGTTTTGAAAAGTTTGTTTTCGCCTTTGAGTTTTTCGATGATATATTTGTCTGCGTCCTTGCAGAACAAGCCTTTGAAATCATATACGGCGTCCTTGAATCTGCCTCTGTCGTCAACCATCTGCACAAAAGGCAGATTGTATTTTTTGCCGACCTTACTGTCGTCCTCGCCGAATGCCGGCGCGATGTGAACGATGCCGGTGCCGTCGGTGAGAGTGACATATGAGTCGTTTGTGACGTAATATGCCTTCTCTTTCGCGCCCGTATCGTAGTCGAAAAGCGGCTCGTATTCGACGTATTCATAATCGGAGCCTTTCTTCGTGTCGACTTTGACGTATTCCGATTCGTCCTTGAATATCGACGGAATAAGCGCGTCTGCGAGAATAAGGAACTCGTCGCCTACTTTAATCTTCGTGTAGTCCTCTTTTGCGTTCATACAAAGAGCGACGTTTGACGGAAGCGTCCAAGGCGTGGTCGTCCAAGCAAAGAAATAGGTGTTTTCATCCCCTTTTACCTTAAATTTGACGAATACGGAAGTTTCCTCGACGTCCTTGTAGCCTTGCGCCACTTCGTGAGAGGAAAGAGCCGTTCCGCAACGAGGGCAATAAGGCAGGATTTTGTAGCCTTTGTAGATAAGTCCCTTGTCCGACATTTGCTTGATTGCCCACCAAACAGACTCGATGTAGTTGTTGTCGTAGGTGATATAAGGATTTTCCATATCCGCCCAATACCCTATACGGTCGGACATCTTCTGCCACTCGTCGGTGTACTTCCACACCGATTCCTTACATTTCTTTATAAACGGCTCGATTCCGTATTTTTCAATCTCTTGCTTACCGTCGATGCCGAGTTGCTTTTCCACTTCGAGTTCAACGGGCAGACCGTGCGTGTCCCAGCCCGCTTTGCGCAGGACATGATATCCCTTCATTGTTTTGTAACGAGGGATAATATCTTTCATAACGCGAGTGAGAATGTGACCGATATGCGGCTTGCCGTTTGCGGTCGGAGGACCGTCGTAAAAACTGAATTCGGGATTGCCCTCGTTCTTTTTGACGCTCTTTTCAAAAATGTTCTCTTGCTTCCAGAAATCGAGAACTTCTTTTTCGCGGTCAACGAAATTGAGATTTGTTTCAACAGGTTTGTACATAGTTGCCTCAATATTAACTTAATAGATTTTTTAAGTATAGTATAAACAAATTCAAAACGCAACCGTTTTGCCGCAATGTCGCCAAAACGATTGACAAATTCTTTTTGAATGATACAATCAAAATCGTATTGAATGCGGGCGTAGTTTAATGGCAAAACGAAAGCTTCCCAAGCTTTAGTCGTGAGTTCGATTCTCATCGCCCGCTCCAGTTTCGGCACGTTTTGCGTGCCTTTTTCATTTTTTAGGAGATTTTTTATCAATCGCGCCAATAACATAATCACACGTTACGTGTTGCAGAAAATGCAAAAAGTGTACATTTATGTCATATTTCGCCATTTTTGCAATATATTTTCTCGCTAAAATCGATTTTTACATATCATTATAACACAATTCGTGTTTCAAATTATTAGGATACGAATTGTGTTTTTTTTATTTT
>CAVKUX010000058.1:0-11704 GCA_963659595.1 Anaeroplasmataceae bacterium
CTCTACGACCGCCGCCGAAAACGCTTCGTCGTCGCACGGAAAATCGATAAACCGTCTTACGTCCGTATAAGATACGGCAGGTCGTCTGCAAATCTCGCCGAGGGTGGGCGTTTTTTGCGGCATTTCTTCGCCGAGCGTTGCAAAGAGTTCGTCAACATTTTCTCTCGGCATAGTCTTTTGCGACATCGCAAGCACGTTTTGAATCATCTCTTTCTTTTCGAGATAGCGAGCGTAGCGTTTGTCGTCAACAAGCCCTATTTCTCTGCCTACGGGTGTAAGGCGCATATCTGCGTTGTCTTGGCGGAGCATAATTCTATGCTCGGCGCGCGCCGTCATCATACGATAGGGTTCGTTGGTGCCTTTGGTCACGAGATCGTCGATAAGCACGCCTATATACGCCTCGTCGCGACCGAGAACGAGCGGCTCTTTTTCGTCAACCTTACGCGCGGCGTTTATACCTGCGACAAGACCTTGCGCCGCCGCTTCTTCGTATCCGCTGCTTCCGTTCATCTGCCCTGCCGAGAACAATCCTTCGACGGCTTTGTTTTCAAGGGACGGATACATCCCGAGCGGATTGAGGCAGTCGTATTCGATTGCATATCCGTACTTTGCGAATCTGCAATTTTCAAGCCCGGGCAAAGTGCGATACATCTGCTCTTGCACGTCGTGCGGCAAGGACGTAGACATACCCTGTATATACATTTCCTCGCTGTTTGCGCCTTCGGGTTCGACGAAAATCTGGTGGCGTTCCTTGTCCTTGAAACGCATGACTTTGGTTTCGATGGACGGGCAATAGCGAGGACCGACGGACAAAATCGTGCCGTTGTAAAGCGGACTTCTATCTATATTGTCGAGAATGATTTTGTGCGTTTGCGCATTGGTGTAAGTGAGATAGCAAGGCTCTTCCGTAAATGTTGAGCGCGGCGACATAAAGGAAAATCTGTCGCTGTCGTCGCCGAGTTGAATTTCCATTTTGGAGAAGTCTATGCTGTCGCGATATATTCTCGCCGGCGTTCCCGTCTTGAATCTGCGCATAGGCACGCCGAGTTTCACAAGGCTGTCGGTGAGATGATTTGCCGCGCGGAATCCGCTCGGACCGCTCTTTTTGACATAGTCGCCTATGATTATCGCGCCGTTGAGATACACACCCGTTGCAAGCACGACCGCTTTGCATTCGTACTTTTCGCCGTCCGTCGTGGCAACGCCCTCGACCTTGCCGTCTTTGCAAACAACCTCGCTCGCCTCTTTGTCGAGGACGGTGAGATTGTCGGTGTTTTTCACCACGTCGAGCATAATCTCGTGATACAGAGCCTTGTCCTCTTGTCCGCGAAGGGAAAACACGGCAGGACCTTTTGCCGAATTGAGCGTCTTGATTTGCAAAAGCGCCTTGTCCGCCGAAAGTCCCATTTGTCCGCCGAGCGCGTCAACCTCTTTGACGAGATGTCCTTTTGCCGTGCCGCCGATTGCAGGATTGCAAGGCATAAAAGAAACCGTGCCGTAATCGAGGCACAACATCAGCGTTTTTTTATTGAGTCTTGCGCTTGCAAGCGCGGCTTCCACACCTGCGTGTCCGCCGCCTATGACGATAACGTCAAACTTTTCCATATCGGTTTACTGTCCGTATCTTTATACTAATCTTTCGCGTTTATATCGTTTATATAAAATCGTATATATAACTTTATACCGATTATAGTTGCTTCCTTATTTAGTTTGTTTTGCTTTTGTGTTTTATGTTTTGCGATTTACTTTCCGACGCAGAATCTTGAAAAAATGCTGTTCACGACGTCTTGCGTTGCGGTCTTGCCCGTTATCTCGCCGAGTGCGTCGTACGCCCTTCTCAAATCGATAAGCGTGCAGTCGATTGTGTCGTCGAGTGACGAAATCGCACATTCAAGTGCCGTTTTTGCTTCGTAAAGTGCCGAAACGTGTCTTTCGGACGTGATTATCTCGCCGTCGCCGACCTTGCTTTGCTTGTACAAAGCGGCTATTGCGTGCGCCAACTCGTCCACGCCCTCGCCCGTCTTTGCGCTTATCTTAAATTCGTTTTCGCCGCACTTTTTGTCGAAGTGCGAAACGTCGCATTTGTTGTAAACCTCAAACACGGTCTTGCCCGAAAAATCCCATTCCTTGTCGTCGGGAGCGGTTGTGTCCACGACATGCAATATCACGTCCGCACCCTCGAACGCGCGTTTTGCCCTTTCGATTCCCTTTGCCTCGACAATGTCGTCGCTTTCGCGTATACCCGCCGTATCGACAAGATTTATCTTCACGCCGTCGCACTCGAAACTGTCCTCGACCGTGTCGCGAGTGGTTCCGGCAACGTCGGTTACGATTGCCCTGTCCTCTTTGAGCAGCGCGTTCATAAGCGAGGATTTGCCTGCGTTTGTGTTGCCCGCAAGCGCAACGTTTATGCCGTGTTTTGCAATGCGTCCGCTCTTTGCGGTGGATATAAGTTTGTTTACGTCGTCGAGAATTTCATTCACCGAATCGGGCAAGGACGGCAAAACCTCGTCTTCCATTTCGTCGGGATAATCGAGGGTCGCTTCGAGCGTTGCGATAAGCACGCCGAGTTTTTCGAGGATTGCGTCGATACACTTGGACACGTTGCCCTGCATAAGTCTGTACGCCGCCTTTACGCCGGCAACGCTCTCTGCGTTTATCATATCGATTACGCCCTCAGCGTCTGCAAGCGAGAGCCTTCCGTTGAGGAAAGCGCGCTTTGTAAACTCGCCGTTTTTTGCCATAACCGCTCCGCCGCGCAATAGTGCGTCGAGCGCACCCTGCATTATGCGAACGCCGCCGTGCAAATAAAACTCAACCGTATCTTCGCCCGTGTACGAGCGTCCTTTGGGGAAATAAACGGCGTATCCCTTGTCGCAAAACTCGCCTGCGTCAAACACGCCGTAATTCATATAAAACGGCACCCACACTTGGCGCAGACCTTTTTCTTGCTCGACGTCGATTTTGTTTTGCTCGTTGCCGTAAGCGGAAACAACGCCTTTCGAGGCGTTTTTGCGAGAAAAAGAGAAAATGGCATCGGCGATGCGAAGCGCGTCCTCGCCGGACACGCGCACTATGCCGATACCACCTGCACCTATCGGTGATGAAATTGCCGCTATCGTACTCATTATTTTCTTCCTTTCGGAATGATTGTCAGAATTTCTTTTTGCCGCCGAAACTCTTGAATTTGGGCGGTCCGGATTGCGCGACGGGTTTTACGAAATCGTCTTGCTCGGTGAAATATCCGCGATATACTCTGCCGTCCGGCGCTTCGGGTTCTTCCTCTCTGGGCTTACGCTCGCGAGTATCCTTTCTGTTTCTCGTATCTCTGCGGTCGCCTTTGCGGGAATCCTTGCGGTCTCTCTTGCCGTCTTTTCTCAACTCTCTCTCGCCGTTCTTGATGGGGCGTTGGTCTTTGAGTTCCACGCCCTTCGGGATGATGACGATATAGCGATTTGGTTCTTCTCCCTCGCTTTCGGTGTCTGCGATATCGCTGTCCGCAAGCGCGCTGTGAATGATTCGTCTTTCAAACGGATTCATAGGTTCGAGAGCGATTTTCCTCTGCAAACGCACAGCCTTTTGCGCAAGTCTGAGAGCGAGCGCGGAAAGGGTTTCCTTGCGTTTTTCGCGGTAGTTTTCGCAATCGACGACGACCTTTTTGAAGTCGCATTTTTGCTCGTTGAGGAAGGTGAGCGCAAGATACTGAAACGCATCGAGCGCTTCGCCTCTGTATCCGATTGCAATGCCGCTGTCGTCGCCCACAATCGTGATGTAAAGCGTGCCGTTTTTGTCTTCTACGCTCGCGCGGGATACGAGTCCCATACGAGAGAGCGTGCCGTTGAAAAATTCCGCCATCTTGTCGGCGACTGAATCCTTGAGGGTGACTCTGACTTTCGCTTTGGAAAAGAGTCCGCCTTTCGAGATGACTTCAATGTCGACTTTGTCTTTTGATACACCCAGTTCCACCAACGCCTTCTCGACTGCGAGATCGACGGACGAAGCCTGTGTTTCTATCGATTTTTCCATTTTATCTCCTATCTTTTTGCAACTCCGCTCACGCCTTCTCTGCTCTTATCGACGAGTTTTGCGATAAGATTGAAGGTGAGTTGGAACAGAATCGCGCATAACGAACTTGTGAACATATAAAGCGCGAACGCACCCGAATAGAACAGCGCAAACACACCCATCATTATGGGCATAACGTACTGCATCATCTTCATGGATTGTTGTTGCGCTTTGGCTTTTTCGGCGCCCTCGCCTTGTGCGTCTTGTGCGGGCGCAGGGGGTTGCGCTTGCGAGCCCGAAAGCAATTTTGTGGAAAGAAAACTGAGCGCTATGGACAACACCGGAAGGATGAGTAAACCGTTCCATTTGCCGTTTTTGCCGTAGCCGCCCGTCCCGAGCACGTCCGCCATAACGTCGTTGTACTCGTCGATGGTAATGCCTGTGAGTTTGGACTGCGACATGCCCTTTTGTCCGGTGACCGTCGCAAAGTCGGGAACCGCTTGCGCCCAGTTGTCCGAAACGAAAATGTTTTTAATCCAAAGGAAGCTTCTTATGGTGACTTGGTCTTTGGAATAATAGACTTCGTAAACGGCGTGTTGGGCGTTTTTCTTTGCCTTTGCATAGAATTCCGCACCGGCTTCGGTCTTCGCAACGTCGTCGATGTCGTATTTGCCGTCGTTGTTGTCGATGATTGCGTCTTTCCATTCTTCGCTGTCTTTTGCTTCCTGGATTTGCTCGGAAATAGACGCGTTGTAGGTCTTTACGCACTCTTTGTAGTCCTTTGCGAACTGATAGCCGACCATTTGTCTGAATCCTGCGAACACGACGAAGAACACGACGAAAGTCACGATTGTGGGCAAACACATACCCATCGTGGAATACTTCTCTTTTTTGTAAAGAGCCATTTGCTCTTGTTGCAGCCTTTGCTTGTCATCGGCGTATCTTGCCTGCAAAACTTCAAGTTGCGGTTTCATACGCTCCATCGCCTTGTTGTTTTTTCTGGCGATGACCTTTTGCCAGATGTCGAGCGGCGAAAGGATAAGACGCAATACAACCGTAAACAAAACGACAGTCCAACCGAAACTCGCAACGCCGCCGCCGAGGGCGTCGTTGATGACAATCATAAACTTTGCCATAAAGTGCGTCGGTTCGCTCACGGTGTCGCCTGCAACGCTGTAAGAGTTGTCGCTGTTGCACGCAACCAGAATGCAGCACAAAATCGCGAGCATCGCCGCGATGAGATATATCTGCAATTTCCGCCTGCGCGGATAACTCATATTAACCATTTAGTTTTTCCTCGATAGTTCTCTCTGACCGGGTCGAAACCGCCTTTGGCAAACGGAGTGCATCTCAAAAGCCTCTCTATTGTCAAAACAATCCCCAAAAGCGCGCCGTACTTGCTTATCGCGTCGTACGAATACATCGAACACGTCGGAGTGTATGCGCAACGGTTGCCAGTTATCGGCGAAAGCGTGCGCTTGTACAAAAGCAGCAAAAACAAACAAAATTTCTTTATCATTTGAGTTTCCCCGCTCTTGAAAACGCCTGTTCAACCGACCTCGACACCGAGAAAAAATCTTTCTCGGCAATGGACGGATACGCCACGATAACGTACATAAATCCGTCGTCGATTCTATCCGTAAGCGGCTTTATCGCCTCTCTAAGCAACCTCTTGACGCGGTTGCGAGTGACGGCATTGCCCACTTTTTTGGATACGGACAACCCGATTTTCAATCCTTCTTTGGATTTTGCGCTCAAAAGCAACAAGTCCCTTGCAGAGGCTTTTTCGCCTTTGCGGTAAACATAGGCAAACGCCGCTCTCTTTTTGAGTCTGAATTGCTTTTGCATTTCGAATTACGCCTTATGCGCTAAGTTTCTTTCTGCCTCTGTTGCGACGTCTTTTGAGAACGTTTCTGCCACTCTTGGTGGACATTCTCTCACGGAAGCCGTGAACTTTGCTTCTTTGTCTTTTCTTGGGTTGGTAGGTTTGTTTCATACTGATATTCCTCCGTCTTTTAAGGACTTTTATTTTTGCTATCTACTATATATAAATATATAAATGCTAAACCATTATAAAAAAAAGAAGCAGGCGTGTCAAGCGAAACAAGCGAAAGGGGAATATTTGGGTTTCATTTATTCGTTTTTGTCATTGCGAGGAGCAATGAAATTGCAACGTGGCAATCAAGGCGAAGCCGCATTTTCGCTACGCTTGATTCTCACGGTCACTCCGTTCCCTCAGAATGACATATGGAAGATTTGAATATTCCGCAACCCAAACGAAGTTTGGATATCATCGTGCAAAACCGCACGATATCATCACAACGTGATATCATCGCCTTAGGCGATATCATTAACGCGAGCGCACCAAACAGATGTATAACGCGAAAGAGGCATCCAACTGGCAACCCTAATTTACTAATCGTAAATGAGTTGACGGGTGGATGCCTCTGACAAAGTTAGACGCTGTTTGGCACACTCACATTTCTTCGGGGGCGGAAATCCCGAGCAACCCCAACCCACACTTTATCACGTTGCCCACCGCTTTGGTGAGAGCAAGACGTGCGTTGCGAGTGGGCGCGTCGTCGACGAGAATGCGATGGTCGATGTAGAAACGATTGAACTTTTCGGCAAGATCGACGATGTGACGAGTGACGTAGCACGGCTCGCGCAGTTTTGCGGCTTGGCACACGGAATCGCCGAAAGCGATGACGGATTTTATGACGTCGTAACCCTCGTCTGAAGTTATTGCGGACAAGTCGACGTTTGCATAATCGATGTCGCCGCCCTTTCGAAGCGCGCTTGCACAACGAGCATAGGTGTATTGAACGTAAGGTGCGGTTTCACCGTCGAAATTAAGCACCTTGTCGTATGAGAATACGATGTCTTTTATGCGGTTGTTCCAAAGAGACGAGAATACCACCGCACCTACGCCGACGCTTTCTGCGATTTCGTCTTTGTTGGGTGCGTTCGGATTCTTTTCCTCGATGATTTTTCTTGCTTTCTCAACCGCTTTGTCAAGCACTTCCTGAAGCCAGATTACGCGCCCCGAACGCGTGGACATAGAACCGTCTTCCATAGAAACCATACCGTATGCGACGTGCTCCATATCGTTTGCACCTGCAAAATCCATAAGTTTAAGCACCTGAAACAGTTGCTTAAAGTGCAGATTCTGCTGATATGCGACAACGTAGAGGCATTTGTAGAAGTCGTAAGTTTTCTTGCGATAGTACGCCGCGGCAATGTCGCGCGTTGCGTAAAGAGTCGCACCGTCCGCCTTGACCAAAAGACACGGGGGCATATCGTATGCGTCGAGGTTTACAACCTGTGCGCCGTCGCTTTCGACAAGCAGGTTTTTCTCTCTCAATATGTCGAGGCACGCTTCCATTTTGTCGTTGTAAAAGCTCTCGCCGGCGTAACTGTCGAACTTGATTTTCAAGCGGTCGTAAATCTTTCCGACTGCGGTCATCGTGACCTTTTTGAATACGTCGAAATACTTTGTCGCTTCCTCGTCGCCGTCCTCGATACGCTTGAACCAAGCGCGAGCCTCGTCGTCCATTTCTGGATGTTCTTCCGCCTCTTTGTGATAGCGGACGTAAAGTTTATTGAGGAAGTATTCGTCGTTTTCCGCAACTTCCTCGAGAGAAGACCATTTGCGAGTTGCGACGATGAGTTTTCCGAATTGCGTACCCCAGTCGCCGAGGTGGTTTATGCCGACGACCTTGTAGCCGAGATGTTCGAAAATACGGTAAAGCGCGCCGCCGATGACGGTCGTGCCGAGATGTCCGATGTGGAAAGGCTTTGCGATGTTGACCGAACTATAATCGATACAAATTGTTTTGCCTGCTCCCTCGTCGCTTGCGCCGACGTTTTCCTCCGTCGCGCTTTCGAGAGCCTTTTTCGCAAGCGTGTTCCTGTCAAGGAAGACGTTGAGATAGCCGCCCACGACCTCGACTTTTTCCACAAAATCGAGAGCCTGAACGTAAGGCAAAAGTTTGTTTGCGATAACGGGCGGCGCAAGGCGCATAGTGCGTGCAAACTTGAAGCACGGCAAGCAAATATCGCCCATTTTCGCTTCTTTCGGCGTTTCGAGAGCCGATTCGACGTCTTGCGGCGAAAGCCCTTCGACGGCAAGCGCATTTGTTAATTCTTTTTCAAACATAATAACTCCGGATTGAGATTTTTATATGTTAAGTTTTTATTTGTCCGCTTGCGCACATAGTGCGCATAATAATTTTTGTTTATTGTTTAAGCGCGATATTTGGATGAAGAACAAGGAAGATATGATTTTTGAACAACGAGCGTACTTATCGTACGTGACTTGTGAAAAAATCGTAT
Organism: Anaeroplasmataceae bacterium; assembly: GCA_963659595.1. GTDB lineage: Bacteria > Bacillota > Clostridia > Christensenellales > CAG-917 > CAG-475. The sequence continues at coordinate 8,341 of CAVKUX010000058.1, forward strand.
CTGACGCAGTTATTCGCCAAATAGCGCGCTTAATTTGAGTGCGATATTTGCGCGTCAGACAAGGAAGCTCCCCTCGAACGGCAATCCTAACGTACTAAGTCGTACGTGAATTGACGGACGTGGCGCGCTGACGCAGTATCACGCCAAATAGCGCACTCAAAATCAAACGTTGATGCGGAATAGCACCACATCATTATCCTGCATCACATAATCCTTCCCCTCGCTGCGCACTTTGCCGCGCTCTTTGGCGACGTTGAAGGAACCGCAGTCGAGAAGAGTTTGATAATCGACGATTTCGGCACGTATGAAACCGCGCTCGAAATCGCTGTGAATTTTGCCGGCGGCTTGGGGGGCTTTCGTGCCTTTGACGATGGTCCATGCGCGCGTTTCTTTTTCACCGGCGGTGAGATAACTGATGAGTCCCAAAAGTTTGTAGGACGCTTTGACGAGGCGGTCGAGTCCGCTCTCTTTGAGCCCGTAATCTTCCATAAACATTGCGCGGTCGTCGTCGGAAAGTTCGCTCAAATCTTCTTCGAGTTTGGCGCAAAGCACGATTGCTTCGGTATTTTCCTCTTTGGCGATACGCTCGACTTCCTCGGTATACGCGTTGCCGTTTATGCCCGCTTCATCGGTGTTTGCAACGTAGATGACGGGTTTGGACGTGAGCAAAAATTGCTCGTCTACGAAGCGTTTGAAGTCCTCGTCCATATCGAGATTGCGAAGGGGTTTGCCGCTTTCGAGCCACTTTTGCATAACAACGAGGCGGTCGACGTCCTCTTGATATTTTTTGTCCGCTTTCACCTTGACTTGCGCCGAAGCCATACGGCGTTCGAGGGTTTCCATATCGGCGAAAATCAGTTCAAAATTTATCGTTTCGATGTCTCTTTGCGGATTGACCGAACCGTCGACGTGCGTTATATTCGCATCGTCGAAACAGCGAACGACGTGTACGATTGCGTCCACTTCCCTTATGTGCGAAAGGAATTTGTTGCCGAGTCCTTCGCCTTTGCTTGCGCCCTTGACAAGACCCGCGATATCCACAAATTCAAGCGAAGTCGGGGTGATTTTTTTGCTGTCGTAAAGAGCGGCAAGTTTTTCCAGTCTTTCGTCGGGAACGGCAACTACGCCTACGTTAGGCTCGATCGTGCAGAACGGATAATTCGCCGCTTGCGCGCCCGCCTTTGTGATTGCGTTGAAAAGCGTACTCTTGCCCACGTTTGGCAAACCTACGACACCGAGTTTCATATTTACCTCTTGCACGTTCTCGCGTGCGAATTTCTTTAATACAATAGTTTAGTATAGACGAAAATACAAATCGTGTAAAGGGAAAACGAAAACAAGGGGTAAAAACAATATGGAAATATGGGAAGCGTTGGCACTCGGTTTGGCGCAAGGATTGAGCGAGTTTCTGCCGATATCGTCGTCCGGACATCTGCTGATTCTGGAAAAAATCGGCATTGGACAAGAAAACTTGTTCTTCAACGTTATGCTGCACGTCGGCACGCTCTTTGCCGTGCTTATCGCCCTACGCAAAACTTGGATTCCGCTTTTGCTGTTTCCTTTTCCGAAAAAGAAAAAATCACAAAGCGGCAATTTCGAAATCCAAACCGTTTTCGGCGGACTGTCCGCAAGTAAAATCGACGGCTACGTCGTGCTTGCGTGTCTGCCCACCGTTGCGCTTGCATTCATGTTCAAACTGCTTGCGCCGTCACTTTTAGACGGCAAACTTTTGGGGTGCGGTTTTGTGTTGACCGCCGTGCTTTTGTATCTCGGCGAAAACTTTAAACCGACAAAATCGACACTTCTTACACCCAAAACGAGCATATTAACAGGCGTTTTGCAAGGTATTGCGGTTTTACCGGGTGTGTCGAGGAGCGGTGCGACGATATCCGCATTGACCCTTCAAGGCGTTGACAAAAAGGCGGCAACAACCTTTTCTTTTCTGCTGTCAATCCCGATAATCATAGGCTCTGCTCTTTACGAAAGCATTGACTTAATCACGGGAAAAGCGGCTCTTTCAATCTCTGCCGCCGCCGTTATCGTCGGTATGATTGCCGCGTTTTTGTCTGGACTTGCCGCAATCAAATTCTTCCTAAAACTCATCGAAAAACACTCGATGGCAGGCTTTATAGTATACACTTTACTGCTCGGAATCACGGTGAGCGTCTATCCTTTTTTTGTGTAAATCCGATTGAAAAAACCGCGATTTTTTGATAAAAAAACGCGGTTTTTTTGAATATTTTATGTAGTTTTCAAGCCGTCTGAACGGCGTTTTTCGCAAAGCTTATTTTGCGAGTTCGTCGGCGAGGGCTTGAATTTGCGCTTTGTTTTCTTCGCTCATAGAGGACAGAATTTTGACTTCGGTTTGCGCGAACGTAAGATTCTTGCAACCTTCGAGCATACCTTTCATAACCTTCGTCGCAAAAGGTGCCCACGAGCCGTTTTCGATAAACGCAACCGTGCGGTTTTGGAAATTACGCTCGGTGAGGTGAAGGATAAATTCTCTCATAACGGGGAACACATCACCGTTGTAAGTGGTTGCCGCAAGCACGAGTTTGCCGTAGCGGAACGCGTCTTCGACGTTCTCTGCCCAATCGCTGCGAGCAAGGTCGGAAATCGTGACCTTTACACCCTTTGCTTCGAGTTGCTCGGCAAGCAATTTCGCCGCTTTTTCGGTGTGTCCGTAGACGGAGGCGTATGCGACGAACACGCCCTCGCTTTCAACGCCGTACGTCGACCAAACGTTGTAGAGATTAAGATAATAACCGAGATTGTCGGTAAGCACCGGTCCGTGAAGCGGACATATGATTTTGACGTCGAGCCCAGCAATCTTTTTGAAAAGGCTTTGCACTTGCACGCCGTATTTGCCGACTATACCGAAATAATATCTTCTCGCCTCACACGCCCAGTCCTCGTCCTCGACGTCCAATGCGCCGAACTTGCCGAATGCGTCTGCGGAAAAGAACACTTTGTCGGTCTTGTCGTATGTCATTATGACCTCGGGCCAATGCACCATAGGCGCGGTGACGAATTGAAACTCGTGTCTGCCCGTCGCAAGCGTCGAGCCGTCGCCCACGACTATTCTTCTTCCCTCGAAAGACGTACCGAAATAGTTTTGCATCATTGCAAACGCCTTTTGCGAGGAAACTATCATCGCGCTCGGATACGCCGCCAGAAACTCGACGATATTTGCCGAATGGTCGGGTTCCATATGTTGCACGACGAAATAATCGGGCGTTTTGCCGTCAAGCACGCTTTGAACGTTTGCAAGCCACTCTTTGCCGAAATGTGCGTCGACGCTGTCGAAAACGGTGATTTTGTCGTCGAAAACGACGTAGGAATTGTACACCATACCGTTGGGAAC
>CAVKUX010000059.1:0-3655 GCA_963659595.1 Anaeroplasmataceae bacterium
TTTTTTCGCCCGTGAACGAGTGACATAACAAGAGGACGATACTTTTTTATGCGAGCACCGAGTGTTGCCCCACGCGAAGCGGACGCCGTGGGTTCCCTCAAAGTATGCAGAGGGGGAACGGCGGTAGGGGAAACACGTGAGGAAGGGGGAAAGCTTTAATTTTAAGTATTTTGTCGAGAAATAACGAATCCCCACTGATGAAAAGGGCAATCTCAATTCCGATGACATAATGTGTTGTGTTTTTTGTCCGTTTGCTGTATAATTGCCGTATGGCAAACGATATTCAAATAAATTTGAATAAGTTTTTTGAAAATCCGTCTTTTTCGGGCAAGAGAATAGGCGTTGCGCTCAGCGGCGGCAGGGATTCCGTTGCGCTAGCCTATGCGCTCAAAACGGCGAATATTCCTTTGATTGCAATCAATGTCGAGCACGGAATAAGAGGCGAAAACAGCCTTAAAGACAGCAAATTCGTCGAAGATTTTTGCAAAAAATACGATATTCCGCTGTTGAGTTTTTCGCTCGACGTGCCGTCGTTTTGCGAGGAAAACGGCTATACGACAGAGCAGGGCGCGCGCATTTTGAGATACGAGATTTTCGACAAGGTTCTTGACGAGGGCAAATGCGACTATATCGCGCTTGCGCACCACGCCGACGATCAGGCGGAAACCATTTTTATGCGCATAATCCGCGGCACGGGCGTGAGAGGTCTTTGCGGTATGAAAGAGGTGAGCGGTCGTTATATTCGTCCGCTTCTCAACTGCACGAGAGAGGATATAAACGCCTTTATCGAGCAAAACTTGCTTCCGTTTGTCGAGGACGAAACCAACTCCGATACGGCTTACACCCGCAATTTTATCCGCGCCGAACTTTCAAGAATCAAGGAAAAATTTCCGTATCTTTGCACGTCGGTATCGAGGCTTTGCCAAAACGCAAACGAAGTGAGCGACTATATCGACCAAAACACGCCGAATTTGAAACTCGAAAACGGTGAAGTCGCGGTGAACGTCAAGTATATGGACGGTTCGCTCGAAGGCAAGGAACTCGTGCTTAAAGCGGCAAAACTTCTCGGCGTTTGTCAGGACATTGAGCAACGCCATTTCCCGCTCGTGTTCGACCTTGCAAAAGCCCAAAACGGAAAAAGAATAGAACTTACGCACGGAATCTGCGTGCATAAAGAGGACGAAAACCTCGTTTTTTCAAGGCAAAACGGCACTTGCGGCGATGCAATCGATACGTTTCAAACAAAGTTCGAAGTGCGAGATTTTGACGACTTCGGCGTGTCGGTTAAGCGCTCGGACAGAAAAGAATTCGAGGCGCAAAAAGGTAAAGGCGCGCTTTTTATCGACGGAGACAAAGTGGCGAAAAACGCCGTGCTGAGATACAGAAAAGACGGCGATTTTATTGAAAAATTCGGCGGCGGCTCAAAGAGCATAGGGGATTTTTTTACGGACAAAAAAGTGCCGTTGCGGAAAAGGGCTTCGCTTGTATTGCTCGCATGCGACAACGAGGTCTTGGCAGTCGTCGGTTTGGAAATTTCCAAAAAGGTCGCAATCGACGAAGACACGAAAAACATATTAAAACTTACGAAAAAATAAGCGTGTGCAGCGAAAACGCACCAAAGAAAATCATATTATGGAGATATAAAAATGTACGGCAAGGAAATCAAGAAAGTTCTTATCGAACGTCAAGACATCGCAAAAAGAGTGAGCGAACTCGGAAAGCAAATTTCAAACGACTATAAGGGCGAATCCGTCACCCTCGTTTGCACGCTGAGGGGCGCAAGCATCTTTTTTGCCGACCTCGTCAGAGAAATCGAAGGCGACGTCGTGATTGACTTTATCGCGGTTTCGAGTTACGGCGCAGGCACGAGTTCGAGCGGCGAGGTGAAGATGATAAAGGACTTGTCCGAACCCATCAAAGACAAAAACGTGATTATCGTCGAGGACATCATCGACACAGGCGTCACACTTTGCTATCTCAAAAAACTTTTGCTTGCACGCTCGCCGAAATCGCTCAAAGTCTGTTCGCTTCTCGACAAGCCGTCAAGACGTAAGGTTGACTTCGAAGGCGATTACGTCGGCTTTGAAATCGAAAACGAATTCGTCGTGGGTTACGGTCTCGATTATGACGAAAAGATGAGAAATTTCAAGGACGTTTGCGTGCTTGCCCCAGAGGTCTACGGTGGCTGAGAAAGAGGACAAACTCAAACTGCTTGCAAGCCTAATAAAGCCCTATGCGACCCTCTTCGAAGTGGGTGGCGCGGTGCGTGACGGATTGCTCGGCATAGAGCGGTTTGACATCGACGTTTGCTCAAAACTTAGGGTTGAAGACGTCAAAAAGATATTGTCAAACACCGATTTTGCCGTTTCGGACAAAAATCTGCGTATGGGCACGGTGCATATATCTTGCGGAAAATTTGTGTGCGAATACACGACTTTTCGCACGGACAGTTACGACACGGCAAGCGGCGAACATACTCCCAAAGACATTGCTTTCACGACGGATATGAGCCTTGACGCAAGGCGCAGAGATTTCAAATGCAACGCCTTATATAAGGACGTCGAAACGGGCGAAATCGTCGATTTGACAGGCGGTGTCGAAGACATAAAAAAGAAAATCATATCCGCAGCCGACGAGCCGAGCGTAGTGTTCGAGGCGGACGGATTGAGAGTTTTGCGTATGGTGAGATTTGCCGCCGAACTCGGATTCGAGGTGGAAAAAAATACATTTGAAACCGCGAGAAAAAATGCGTGGCGCGTCAAAGATTTGGCGGTCGAGAGAGTGCGCGACGAGTTTGAAAAAATCCTCGTTGCCGACACAAAGCACAAAGAATTCGGATTGGAAAAAGTGCATATCAGGGGCATAAGAATGCTCGACGAACTCTGAATCCTCGATATGATTCTTCCCGAACTTTCAACGCTCAAAGGCGTTGAACAGCCAAAGAGATATCATCTTTACGACGCTTTCGATCACTCCCTAAAAGCCTGCGAATACGCACCGCCGAGATTGAGATTTGCCGCGCTTTTGCACGACATCGGAAAAGCGGAAGCGATAAGGCAAAACGGAAATATGCACGACCACGCCCGAATAGGGGCGCAAATGGCGGACGAGATTTGCAAGAGATTCAAATTGCCGACCGCTCAAAGGAAGAGAATCGTCAAACTCGTGGCGTTGCATATGACGGACATAAACGGCGATACGTCTACGGCAAAGTTGAGGCGATTCGTTGCGCAAAACTACGACGTTGTGTTCGACCTTTGCGACCTCATGGACGCAGACGCTATGGCTTCGTCGGGGAAAATCGACAGAAAAAACAGAATCCGAAACGTTGCGCTTCAAATGCAAAAGGACGGTTCGCCGCTGTCGGTGAAAGATTTGAAAATAAACGGAAACGACCTCGTAAATCTCGGCGTGGACGAACAATCGCGCGCTGCGATTCTCAACGAGTTGTGGCTCGACACGGTTATGAATCCCGCGCTCAACGACAGAGATAAGGCTCTTTCCTACATAGAAAGAAGAATGAAACGACAATAAAACGATAAGAAAATCGGCAAGAAGAAAACAAACAAATAAAGAACGACAAACAACGATAAAAAGTAAGAAAATAAAACGGTAAGTGAGGCTCATATGACAGGATTGTACGTTATGGTTGCGG
>CAVKUX010000059.1:3718-11540 GCA_963659595.1 Anaeroplasmataceae bacterium
GCTCAAAAAGAGCGGCGCAAAATCGCAAAATACCGAAATTGCGAGCGTCAAAGAGGAAAGCGAAAAACTCAAAAACGAAATCGATACCGCTATGAAAATCAACAACTCTATGTTGCTCGGAACGCTCAACGTTCAGTCAGAAAACATAAAGTCGGTGGGCGAGCGTATGGACAGATTCGTGCAAATCACGCAAAGAAGCTTGGAAGAAGTCAAGACCCAAACCGCCCAAAGCATAGCCGCGCTTAGAGTGTCAAACGAGCAAAGCATCGCAACTCTCACGGCTCTCAACGCAAACAGTATGAAAGAGATGAAAGAGGACAACGCCAAACAACTCGAAAAAATGCGCGAAACCGTCGATGAAAAACTCAGCGCAACCCTCGAGACGAGGTTCAATCAATCCTTCAAAATCGTCAACGACAGGCTCGAAGAAATCAACAGGACTTTTTCCGAACTTCAAAACCTGCAGACGGGCGTCAACGACCTCAACCGCATTTTCAAAAACGTCAAAACGCGCGGAACGTGGGGAGAAGTGTCGCTTGAAAATCTGCTTGCGCAAATCCTCGCGCCCGAACAATATCAAAAGCAAGTGCGCATAAAGAGGGGAAGCGAAGATATGGTGGATTTTGCCATTCGTATGCCCGGCAAGGGCGACGAAGAAGTGTTGTTGCCCATTGACGCAAAGTTTCCGGTCGAGGACTACGCGCGCCTTGTCGAAGCGTCCGAAAAGGGCGACCCCGACGGCGTGGAAGCGGCAAGCAAGGCTCTTGCGGCTCGCGTGAAAGGCGAGGCTATGAGCATAAGAGACAAGTATGTCAATCCGCCAAAAACCACCGATTTTGCGATTATGTATCTGCCCACCGAAGGCTTGTATGCGGAGGTTATCAAACGAGAAGGTCTTGTCGAGGACATTCAAAACAAGTTCAGAATCGTTGTGTGCGGGCCGACCACGATTGCGGCTTTGCTCAACAGTTTGCAAATGGGATTCAGAAGCGTCGCAATCGAAAAACGAAGCACCGAAATAGGCAAACTTTTGCAAGGATTTATGAGCGATTTCGCGCTGTTCACGAAGTACTTAAAGCAGACGGGCGACCGTTTGGACACCGTGAAAAAGTCGCTTGAAAACGCCGAAGAACGCACGAGAATCATCGGCAAAAAACTCAACAAAGTCAACAGCCTTTCCGACGAGAAAGGACCTGATATGGAGCAACTTATAGCGTCGTCCACGGATGACGAAATCACGTTTGAGGACGGAACGTATGAAGGCTGATTTGCACATTCACACAAACAAAAGCGACGGCTCTCTCTCGCCGAGAGAAGTCGTGCGCTGGGCAAAAAACAAGGGCTTGGACGTTATGGCAATCACCGATCACGACACCGTTGCGGGACTTGACGAAGGGCGCGAAGAGGCGCAGAAAGTCGGCATAAAATTTGTCGGCGGAATCGAGTTGAGCACCTTTTCAATTTGCGAAATCCATATTTTAGGATACAATATCGACTACAAAAACCCCGATTTTGTGCAAGAACTGCAAAAAGTGCAGGATATGCGCAAGGATAGGAATATCCGCATAGGTCAAAAACTCAAAGACCTCGGAATCGACGTCGACATCGACTTTTCGGCAAACGGAATCGGGCGTATGAATATGGCGCGCCAACTCGTGAAAGAAGGGTATTGCAGAGATATCAACGACGCTTTTGAAAGATATCTCAAACCGGGAGCGAAAGCGTACTGCGAGGCAAGAAGACTTACGCCCGTCGAAGCGGTGAAACTCATAAAGAAATACGGCGGTTTCGCTTCCGTTGCTCACCCGAAAAAATACTTGCTCGACAAACGCCTCGATATGTTGCTCGGCGGTCTTAAACAGTTTGGACTCGACGGAATGGAACTCAACTACCCATCGCACAACGAGCAGGACAAAAAGAACTTTGCCGCGCTTATGGAAAAGCACCGCTTGTTGCCTACGGGCGGAAGCGATTTCCACGGCGACGAGGACAAGAACTTCGTCTACGACCTCGACCAAAGAACGGCGAAAAGATTGCGCGTTTAGCCGAAAAATTCCGCTAAATACGCAATCAACTATATCGTTGCTTTCGCAACGGTGAAATTCTCGCTATGCGAGAATGAAATCCTCACTGCGTTCGGGTGAAATCCACGCTGTGCGTGGGTTGAGGAAGATTTGAAATCAATTCTTCCGTTTGTCATTGCGAGGAACAACGAAGGTGCGACGTGTAGGTCAAGGCGAAGCCGCATTCCGCTACGCTGGATTCCCACGGTCACTTCGTTCCCTCGGAATGACGGGCGCAAAAATCATCGTTGAGGCGATGGCAACACGCAAGTTTGCGTATTGCCGAGAGCCTCGCTTGATTTATTGCTCTGCTAACCGCGCAAGCCCTCTTTGCTCTCCCGAATAAGACGGACAAAGAATCCCGCCGCAATTCCGCGCGAGTGCTTGCTTGGTGAAGCGCACTTCGTGCTCATATGGAAGGATTTAATTTATCCGATTGTCATTCAGAGGAGCAACATCGTTGCGACGTAGGAATCAAGGCGAAGCCGCATTGCGCTACGCTGGATTCCCACGCTTACGCTCCACAGTGATTGTGCGCATTTAGCGCAAGCCTACGGCTTTAATTTGCACAAGTGCAAATGCAATCACTCCAAAAATATCGTCGTTCGGAAACCCTTGCAAGCAAGTTTCCTCACTCGACATTGACGGAATGACGAGAGGGCGGGAACACCCGCACCCAATCAGTGATATTGCGGCTTTGCCGCAGTGAAATTCTCGCTTTACGAGAGTGAAATTGTGTCTTTGACACAATGATATTGTCCTTACAGACAGTTATATTGTGTCTGCGACACAATGAAATTGCGGCTTTGCCGCAGTTGTGGAAGAGATAGATGTCCTAAATGCAATTAACCAACAGAGTTAACGCCGCAGTTGAGGAATATTCAAATATGTAATCAAAAATAACCCCTAACAGAAGCATTGCCGCAGTTAGGGGTTATTTGAATTTTTTTGCTTATTATCAGCCTAATTTTACCGATAATCCGTCTAATTTTATGTCTTTATTTTGCTTTATTCCGCGTTATTTTATGCCTTTTACGTCGTAGCCGGCGTTCTCGACGGCGGACTTCAAGACGGAATCGTCAACGTCCGTTGCAAGCGTGACGACAGCGTTTTTATCGTCGAGCGATACCTCGACTTCCGTTACGCCGCTTACCTTTGAAAGTGCGTCCTTGACGTGCTTTACGCAGTGCATACACATCATTCCTTCGATTGAAATCGTTTTTTGCATAGTGTTTCCTTCCTTTTGATTATTTTGTGCCGAATCGGCTTGATTTTTAGATGAAAGATTTCCGTTTGAAATATTTTCGCTTGCAATATCGTTTTTTACTACTTCGCCGCCTGCTTCGGTCGTCGTTTGATTTTCTGCGCCCGAAACCTCGATATTTTGCGCGTTTTCGGCAGTTATAGTTTGAGTTTGCTCGCCGTCTTTATGCGCGGATTCGTTTGATTTTACCGCTTGTATAACCTCGTTCACGTCGAAGTTTACGGGCGGTTTTTTGCGCTTGGTGTGCTTGTTCAAATTGACGAGGTTGAGCCTCAAAGCGTTGAGCACCACGCATACGCTCGAAAGGCTCATCGCGCCTGTGGCAATCATAGGATTGAGCGTGACGTTTATCGGGTCGAAGGACAGCACGCCCGCCGCAATCGGTATGCAAATGACGTTGTATATGAACGCCCAGAACAAGTTTTCTTTGATGTTGAGAAGGGTACGCCTCGAAAGCGTGACGGCTTTTGCCACGTCCGAAAGGCTCGACTTCATAAGCACGACGTCCGCACTGTCTATGGCGATGTCCGTGCCTGCGCCGATTGCTATGCCGACGTCCGCGCGAGAGAGGGCGGGCGCGTCGTTGATTCCGTCGCCGACCATAACGACTTTGCCGTACTTTTTGAGGGAAGATACCACGCGGTCTTTGTCTTGCGGCAATACGTCGGAAATGACCGCGTCAACGTTGCACTCGTCCGCAATGGCTTTTGCGCTGAGCGAGTTGTCGCCCGTGAGCATAACCACTCGCAAACCTTGTTTTTTGAGGGTGGAAATTGCTTGCGCGCTGTCGGGTTTTATCTCGTCCGCAACCGCAATCACGCCCGCGATTTTGCCGTCGAGAGCGAAGTAAAGAGGCGTTTTGCCTTGCTTCGAGAATGCGTTTGCAACGTCTTGCGCCTCGTCCGTAAGCAAGAAATTTTCACGCATTAACGAGGCGTTGCCGATGAGCGCGTCGTGTCCGTCGAGCGTGCCTTTTATGCCGTGTCCCGACAAGTTTTGGAAGTTGTCGGCGGCAAGAATTTCGCCGTTTGAAATCTCTTTTGCGCGGTTGACGATTGCCGAAGCGATGGGGTGTTCGCTTCCCGATTCGAGCCTTGCGGCAAGCAAAATCAAGTCGTTTTGTCCGACCGTTCCGAGCGACTTTACGTCGGTTACGACGGGCGTTCCTTTGGTTATCGTGCCCGTCTTGTCAAGCACGATTATATCCGTTTTGCCCGCTTCTTCGAGGGCGGTTGCGGTCTTGAAAAGCACGCCCGCTTTCGCGCCTTTTCCGTTGCCTACCATAATCGCGACGGGGGTTGCGAGACCCAGCGCGCAAGGGCAACTTATGACCAAAACGCTGATTGCGTGTTTGAGGGATTGTTCGACGTCTTTGGTGATTGAAATCCAAACCACGAAAACGAGCAAAGCAACCAAAATGACGGTTGGTACGAATATTCCCGATACTTTATCTGCCGTTTTTGCAATCGGGGCTTTCGACGCGGACGCGTCTTCGACGAGTTTTACTATGCCCGAAAGGGTGGTGTTTTCGCCCACTTTTTGCGCTCTTACGGTTACGAATCCGTTGAGGTTGGTAGTGCCCGAAATGACGCTTGAACCCTCGCTCTTGTCAACGGGCATACTCTCGCCCGTGACGGACGATTCGTTGACAGTCGTTTCGCCGCTCACTATCACGCCGTCGGCGGCGAAGTTCTCGCCCGGGCGCACCGTGAACAAGTCGTCCACGTTCAAATCGGATACGGGGATTTCCGTTTCCGTTCCGTCTTTAAGCACTCGCACCGTTTTCGGCGCAAGATTCATAAGTCCTTTGATTGCCGAAGTGGTTTTGCCTTTGCTGTACGCTTCCAAAGTTTTGCCGAGCGTTATGAGCGCGAGTATCATCGCCGCCGACTCGAAGTACAAGTTGTGCGCGAGGTGGTGAAGATGCTCGGGGTGTACGCCTGCCTGTATCATAAGCGCAACGCTGTATACGAAGGATATTGCGCTGCCCATCGATACGAGCGTGTCCATATTCGGCGCGCGGTGGATAAGGCTCTTTGTGCCGCTCACGAAAAACTTGCCGTTGACAACCATAATCACGAGCGAAAGCACGAGTTCGTATACGGCGATTGCCATCGGGTCGTCCTTGAACGACAGCGGCCAGTCCCACATAACCACGCCCATCGAAACGTACATAAGCGGCAAGAGCAGTGCTATAGAAATCGCAAGGCGAATCACCATAACGAGTATGGGATTCATTTTGTCTTTCTTTTCGGTTTTATCGCTCGCGAGGGCGGCTTTGTAACCCGCTTCCGCCACCGCTTTGCATATGTCTTTTGCCGTGAGCGGTGCGTCGTACTCGACGAGCATAGAGTTGGTCAAAAGACTGACGCTTACGCTCTTTACGCCGTCGAGCGCGCCCACGACTTTCTCGACTCTCGCCGAGCAAGCCGAACACGACATTCCCGATACGTTGAATTTTTGTTTTTCCATACTATTTCCTCATTGTGTTTTGCACAAAATTCGTTTTTTTTCGCTACGCTGGATTCCCACGGTCACTTCGTTCCCTCGGAATGACGAGAGGGCGGGACACCCGCGCCCGATTCGAGTTCGCTTTGTCGGAATTACGATAGGAATTAAGCGTATAACGATTATTTCATTTTCTTGATGAGTTCAATCGCTTCGTCGAGAATTTGTACGTTTCCGTCTTGCACGTTTTCCACCACGCACGTTTTGAGGTGTTCGCCCAGTATTTCGTAGCCGAAACTTTCAAGCGCGCGCTGTACCGCCGACAACTGTATGAGTATGTCGCCGCAATAGCGATTGTCGTTGAGCATATTTTTGATTCCGCCGAGTTGCCCGATTATGCGATTGAGCCTCGAATTGAGCGATTTCAATTCTTCGTCGCTGCGGGGCGTGTGCTTTTGATGAGTGCAACACGAGCAACAAGCCGTACATTGTTGTTTTTCGTCGTTTTCCATTGTGTACCTCGTATACCCTATGGGGGTATATTGAGTATAAATCCGCATAGCGCGATAGTCAACGGAATTTAGGAATTTTTTGAAAAAAACTGCACCGCAATGTGCATACGGTGCAGTTAAATTGTCATTATAGACATTGATATTGTGGTTTTTCTTTGATTGTCACGTTTTTGTGGTCGTTGCAACGAAGATATATCACATATTCAAATTTTGGGGTTTCAACAAGAAGTCGAAGATATTCATAAACAATATGCCGTCATTGTTGTAGTAGGTGGGTGACATATCGCCGGTGATCACTATCTTTTTGAAGGAATCGTCAATTTTCGAAAAAGGTCTTATTTCCTGTGTCCGTTTTTCTTCGCTCGGGATGGAATACGCCGACTGAATATAATAGCGTTTTGAACCGAGATTGCACACGAAATCGACTTCAAGTTGTTTGCGGATGCCGTCTTCTCTTGTGTTGATCACGCCAACGTCAACGGAAAAGCCGCGCAGTTTCAACTCGTTGTAAATGACGTTTTCCATTGAGTGAGGTTGCTCGAACTGTCTGAAATTTATTCTTGCATTGCGAAGACCGAGATCGGAAAAATAGTATTTGAGCGGCGAGTCTATATACGCCTTTCCTTTTATGTCATATCTCATGGCGGCATCCACCAAAAAACAATCTGAAAAATATTCGAGATATTTTTTCACTGTTTGCGAAGTTATGTTTGACTTTTTGATGGAATGGAAGGTGTTTTTCAATTTCTCCGGATTTGTGAAAGAGCCGATTGATGAAGACAAAATATTCAACAAATCCTCCAAATCCGCTTTGTTTTTGACCTTGTGGCGAATTTCTATGTCTTTTATATAAATCTCGTCGAAAAGGCGTTTCAACATCAACGCTTTGTTTTCCGAACCCTCTCTGAGCACTACCATAGGAATACCGCCATAGAGCATATACTCCGTCAGACCGTCGTATTTGTCACCTTTGTAGACAGACATAAATTCGGCAAAACTGAGCGGCTGCATATGAACTTCGTCGCCTCGTCCTGCAAACTCGGTGATGATGTCTTTTGACAAGAATTTTGCATTGCTTCCCGTCACATATACGTCCACGTTGTCCATATGCAAATAACTGTTCAACACCGATTCAAAGCAGTCCAACAGTTGCACTTCGTCAAGCAGGAGATAATAGATTCCGTTGTCCGACATCAGGCTTTGAACGTATTGCATAAACTTGTCGGGATCGACTTTTCGTTTCTCCTTTTCGAGCGCAACGATGCTTTCGCCGATTTTGTTGAGGTCGGCATTTGAATCGAACGCAAACTTTATGATATGATTTTCATCGATGCCTAAATTTTTTAGATAATTGTAAAAAAGCGTATTCAACAAATACGATTTTCCGCAACGGCGGATGCCTGTTATCACTTTGATTAATCCGTTCTGCTTACGTTCTATCAGCTGATTCAAATATAAATCTCGCTTAATTTCCATATTCTCAACTCCTGTTTGGAATAGATTTCTGGCATTTTTGCCACTTTTCTATTCTATTA
>CAVKUX010000060.1:0-10264 GCA_963659595.1 Anaeroplasmataceae bacterium
CCCGACGCAGAAACCTGTCGCACTTCTCGAATACCTGATTAAAACCTATACGAAAGAGGGTGAGGTGGTAATGGATAACTGTATGGGTTCGGGAAGCGCGGGCATTGCCTGCGGAAACACGGGCAGACAGTTTATAGGTATCGAAGCGGACGATTATTACTTTCAGACGGCAAAAGAGAGAATAGAAAAAGGCTACGGCAGTTAGCCGTAGCCGAGAAATTATTCGTTAAGCAAAAACTTGATAATGTTGTAATGCTTGATACCGTTACGCGAAAAGTCGGGAAGATCGCCCGAAATGACGTATTTCGGATAGTTGTCTTTGATTCTTTCAAGGTTTCCGAATTCGCGTTCTATTGTTTCGGGGGAAGCGAGAAGATAACAGACCTGAACGTAAAGAATATCCGAACCTTTATAAGCGACAAAGTCGATTTCGTAGTCGTCGGTTTTGCCGACTTTTACGTCGTAACCGCGGTACAGGAGTTCGAGATATACGATATTTTCGTACAGCTTATTATAGTCTATTTCGCCGCTCGCTTTTACGCAGTTTCTGAGTCCCAAATCAACGGTGTAATACTTTTCGTTCGTGGTAAGAAGTTTCTTGCCCTTAATATCGTAACGCTGTGCGCTATACACGACCATCGCTTTTTTAATGTAGTCGATATAGGCGATTACCGTTTCTACCGTCGTGTTGATGCCTTCTTGCTTTAACGCGGCGACAATAGAGCGTGCGGAAAAAGGATTGGCGATATTGTCCATCAAAAAGGCGAGAATCATATTCAAAAGATTTGTGTCTTTAATATTGTTCCTTTGGATAATGTCTTTGACGACAATGGCGTCGTAAGTGTCCGATAGGTATGCTTCAAGCGAAATTTCTTCGAGTGAAAAAAGCATCGGTAAACCGCCGTATTTGAGATAGTCTTGAAACAATACTTCGTCGGACTTGAATTTGCCGTTTTGTTCAAGCATTTGCTTGGCTTCCGATAGCGTAAAAGGATAGACGTGGATTTGAATATAACGTCCCGCAATCAGCGTTGCAAGTTCGCCTGAAAGGAGTTTTGAATTCGAGCCGGTGATATAGATGTCGCAATCGATGTCAACGAGAAGAGAAGAAACAACTTCTTCCCACCCTGAAACGACCTGTATTTCATCAAGGAAAATGTACGCTTTCGCATGTAACGTTTCACACGCGGAAATCAGATAGTCGTACAAAACGTCGCCGTCCTTGAATTTCTTGTTCTTTTTGGATTCAAGACTGATATTGATGATTTGCGATTTAGATCTTCCGTTTTTCAAAAGATAGTCCTGAATTTGTGAAAGCAAAACAGTTTTCCCGGAACGGCGAACGCCTGTTAATACTTTAATCAGATTCTTATCTATCAGCGGAACGATTTGGCTGATATATGCTTCTCGAATAATCATAAAATCACCTCATTTACTATGATGTGCTTTTATTATAGCAGACAAAAATGTAAAAGTCAATACTTTTGTCTGTTTTAGAACCGACAAAATGCAAGAAAAATAAAATTTGTAAGGAGAAAAACGCAAAAAATGAAGAAAAACAACATACGAGATACCCCCGTTATCGTAATTCCGAAAGGTTATGCGATTGATGATCTGATGGATTTTGACGACGAGGGGTACGAGAACGGCGAGCCGGTCAGGTGCGAGGAGGTGAAAGTTGTCTTTGGAGAATGAAGAAAGAAATTCGGCGTATGAAAAATTAACGCCGCAGAGAAAGCAACTCGTGGATAAGGTCATGGAAAACCTTGAAAAAGGCAATCTCTTTTGGTCTCAGGGTTGGGTATCGTCGGGCGCGCCGGAATCGGCAATTACAGGAAAGAAATATCGTGGAATCAACAACCTTTTTCTGTCGCTTATTGCAATGAGCGAGAACTACGGAGATAACCGTTGGGCGACGTTTAAGCAGATGGAAGAAAAGGGTTGGACTTTCAAGAAAGACGAAGAAGACAACAGCATTGCAAAGGGTAAGGGCGCGAGCATTGAGTATTACGAAATGCGAGATAAAGAAACGAAAAGACGTTTCGATAGAAGCGTTCTCGACGGAATGACAGCAAGCGAACAGCAAGAGTATATGGATAAAAATGTGTATTGGCTACGCAAGTTTTACCGTGTATTTAACTGTTCGCTGATGGACGGCGTACCCGTAAAGGAGAAACCGCAAATCGACGTCAACGACCGTAACGACAGAGCCGAAGCAATCCTTGAATATTGGGATAAAAACGAAGCGAAAATCATCTACGGCGGCAGTCGGGCTTTCTACCGAACGGATACGGACGAAGTGCATTTGCCAGAACGCGCGGACTTTAAGAGTATGCAGGAATTTTACTCTACTGCGTTGCACGAAATCGGGCATAGTACAGGACACGAAAGCAGGCTCAACCGAGATTTATCGGGCAGATTCGGGAGTGAGGGCTATGCAATGGAAGAACTGCGAGCCGAAATTGCTTCTATCTTTATGGAGCAGGACTTGGAAATAGAGCCGAGCGAGGGACGATTGCAGAACAACGCGGCGTACATACAGTCGTGGAAAGAGGAAATTAAAGAAAACCCGAACGCGCTGTTTACTGCAATCACAGACGCGGACAAAATCGCAAAGTACGTTTCGGAAAGAACGCAAGAATATCGGCAGACCAAAGACGTGCAGTATTACGCGATTATCGAAGAAACGAACGCTTATTCGGAGCAAGTATATAAATGCTGTATCTGCGACGAAGAAGGCAGAGTAAAGCCGCTTATCAATTACGGCTTTGCCGACCGCGACGCGCTCGAAAAAGAGTTG
The DNA here is from genome assembly GCA_963659595.1 of Anaeroplasmataceae bacterium. Lineage (GTDB taxonomy): Bacteria > Bacillota > Clostridia > Christensenellales > CAG-917 > CAG-475. The sequence continues at coordinate 2,801 of CAVKUX010000060.1, forward strand.
GACAAACTTAAAGAACTCGACCTTTGGAAAGACAAAACGTTTGAAGAAGTGAGTATCGACGAACTCAAAGAAAAAGGCGCGGCGGGTAAGGTGGAGCAAGAAAAGTCGTCGGAGTACATACGACCGTCTGAACTTGCTGCGACGGAAGTCGCGGCGCGAGCATTGCCTGTCAGTATGGACGGCAGGGGCAAAGCGAGCCTTACGCGGATGAGCGACAGAGAAACGCTTGAACGAGCAGAAAAACATTTCGGAACGGACGCAAAGTTTTCCGAACTTTACAACGGGAAAACCGTATTGGGGAGCGAAGAAAAGAGCGAATATGCGTTGATGTTGCGCTTTGCTTTATTCTGCGGAAACGACAAAGAGCAGCTACTTCGCTTATTCAAATCGTCGGGGCAATTCCGCGACGAAAAGCCGAACGCCTACTATATGAAAATGGCAGAAAACGGCTTGAAATTCATTGCAGACAAACGGAGTGCTTTCGGCGGGGCGAACGAAGCGGGCGGCTTTACCAAAGGCAAAGTCGGTATCAATTCAAAGAGGTGACGAGATGTAATAAGGGGAATGAAAAACAAACTGATTCTCTCTATAAGCATTGTTCTGATAATTTTGTCGCTGTTGCTTTGCATAAAGACTGCGGCAGATAAAAGGGAGATAAACAAATACAAGCAAGGGCAATTTTCGTATGCCGATTTCGGAAACGGCATAGTGAAGTTGACTATGGCAAACGGGGAAGTTGTGCGATTGTGCTTTGATAAAAATTCGGTAAAGGCAGAGCGTTCGTACAAAGTAAAGGACAGAGCCGAGCAAGTATATCTGATCGCTTTCGTTTATTTCTACGGACGGAAAACGGATATAAAAATAGAAAGATCGGTTACGGATATGCTCGGAGAACTTCGCTTACATAATGCGTTATATGCTGTGGGATACAAGAGAAAAAATACGGCAGACGCGGACTTGGACTATGACCGCGACAGACGGTGGTACGTTAATTTTATAAGCAAAATCATTTAAGAAAAGGAGCAGAAAACATTGAAAGAAAGAAACTTCAAATTCAGAAAAAGTTATGCGGAAGTTATCCGCGTAATGGACGACAAACAGGCAGGCAGATTCATCAAAGCGGTATCGGATTACGTCTTTGACGGGAGAGCATACGACGGCAACGACACGGCAATCAAGAGTGCGTTTACGCTCGTAAAAGTATCTCTCGACGGAGATAAAGCCGACAGAGAAAACGGCAGGCGCGGCGGTATCAAGAGCCGTGAGCTTCGCAAGGCAAAGGAAGAACAGCCGTGCGTAGCAAAGGTAATCGCAAGCGGTATCGTGGCGAGCGAAATGCTGAAAAGTATCCTTGAAGGCAGAGAAACGCCGTCTGACGACGAGGGGGATACCACCGAAAATTGTTTTGGCAGAGAGGGCTTTTAGCAAGCAGGATAAGGATTTTCCAAACTATCGGAAAATCGTAGGGTTGAACAAGTCGGAAACCGACTTTTCGGGGAGGTGATAACAACGGGAAGAAAAATGAAACTCGACGGCAACTGCGGCAGTAAATTCATTACGATTGACGACGAAAAGAAGTGGGCGTTGATCCGAGAAATAGCGACGGTTGACAGATACAAAAACAGTTTTAACGCAATCGTCAACGACGCGTTGATGTTCGGACTTCCGGAACTGCACAGACGGCTTTTCGATAAAGTCGAAATCGACGGCGAAGAAAAAACGGTCAGCGTTCCGAGAGAATACAGCGAGGATGCGTTGTACTTTGAACTCGTCAGACTTATGCGGGAAAGCATTGCAAATCAGGTGGTGCTGAAACGGTTGGTCTGTTCCATATTCAATCTTCTTGCCGTATGGGGCGAAAGTGCGAGAATGGGCGAAGCGTTCAAAAAAGGTTTTCTCAAAGACACGCCGGACTTCATCGTAAAGGAAGAAGCGCGGATGCTGAAAGAAGCGGGGAGGTAAGAACATAGGAAACAATCAACCCGTCGTATTCAACATACAGTACACACCGTATCGGTTGCCGAAAAATGCAAGCGGGCTTGAAACGGAAGCCCACAGAGCGGAACGCTCGTTCTTCAATATGACAGGCAACACGAACGTGTATGACTACATTACGACGGAAGGGAAAATTACGGGAAAGAAGTCGGGCAGAATTACCGCGCTCGAATACTTGCAAAAGTCAACGGGCGTATTCAACGGCGACGGTCTTATCTCACAGGAAAAAATAGCCGAAATGAAAGAACGGCTGAAAAACAACAAGGGCAACATTTGGCACGGGTTTATCTCTCTCAACGAAGAACAATCGCACAAGATCGACACGCCCGAAAAATGTATCGGGCTGATTAAGCGGACGTTCGGAGAGTTTTTAACTGACGCAGGGTTCAACAAAAAGAACATCGACCTGATGTGCGCGTTGCACTTGGACAGACCGCACCATCTGCATATCCATTTCGTCTTTTGGGAGAAAGAGCCGACGTATAAATCGAAAAAAGACGGAACGCTCGACTACCGAAGAAAAGGCAAAATCAAGATGGAAGCCATCAACAATCTATTCGTCCGAACAGGACTTTACATAGATGAAAACAGGGACAGGCTTTTTAACACGAGAGTGGAGGCGATTCGCGCGCTTAGGGGTATGACTTCCGTAAAAGCGGCAATGGGCAGTAGCGATGAGATAAGAAAGGAGATTTTATCGCTTGCAAAAGATCTGCCGAAAACGGGCAGGCTTTCCTACGGCAGTAAGGATATGGAAGCATACGTTGGGCGGGTAGATAAGATAGTCGAAATGCTGATCGGCTATGACGGGAAAGCGCGGCGTTCGCATTTGCGGTTCTTGGACGAACTCGAAAAGCACAAACAGGCGATTAAGAATATTTGCGGGACACCGTTTGCGTTCACGGACAGGAACGTAAAGGTTGAAGAAGTGGAACGGGACTTGCCGAAGTACCACAACAAAATCGACGAAAAAACGCTGTCGATTATAGAGGATATAGAAGCCGACTATAAAAGGCGGCAAGGAAATCTCGTTCTGAAACTCGCAAAATTTATCAAGCCTGAAATTTACGAGAAGCCGAGATACGGGAAAACGAAGCCGAACGATAAAAACCATAAACGGCGTTTAGCAATGTCCCGCCGAAAAATAAAGTCGTTGTTCGGAAAATTTCTCTCATCGTTCGGAAGCGAAAGCGAACTCTTGGAAAGAGATTTTTCGCACCGCTTGCAGGATATTGAAAAGGAAATGGAAGAACAGCGCAAAAAGGGAAACGGAGAATACAAGGAGGTGAACTATAAAGATTGAACAGAAAAGATGTAACAAGGCACAAAAAGAAGAAATCGAATAAACTCAAACTTCTGTTTTGGGGAATACTCTTCGCCTTTGTAGCCGTTCTCGTTATGTATCTGTTTTCGCTCGGCGGGAAAAGCATAGGCGAGATATTCGTAAACAAAAACTATTGGCTTTCCGTCGGCGTGGCGAACGGACTAATACTCATAGGCTATCTTATGATGTATCGGGTAGACGCGCAGAATATCGCGCTGAATGAAAACGATTTGGAAGATACCGAATGGCTTTCGGTGAAACGCTTGAAGAAACTCAAAGAATTTCAAGTGTATGACTATAAATCGGCAGAGGAGAAAACGGACGGTATCGTCATCGGCGCAGAGAAAAAGGGCGGAAGCGTTGAAGTAATCACGACAAGTCAGTTGCACGCTTTAATCGTCGGAACAACGGGTAGCGGTAAAACAACGGGCTTCGTCGATCAGAACATAGCGGTACTCGGCAAAAGCAAGGGTAAACCGTCAATCGTCATAAGCGATCCGAAAAAGGAACTTTACGAAAAGCACGCGAGAACGCTTGAAAAGGAGGGATACAAAATCTCGGTGTTGGATCTGCGCGAACCGTATTCGTCGGAGAGATGGAATCCGATGAACGTGCTTCTTCGCCGTATCAGGCTCGTGAAAGACCTTGAAAACAACTTACAGCAGAAAGACGGCAAGTATTACGGCGCAGGCGAAGTGTTCTTGTCTTACAGGGACGCGCGAACTCGAATGCAGGAACTCAAAGACGAAATATACGAAAACGCGCAAGACCTTGTGTATACGCTGTGTCCGGTGCAGAATCGAGATCAGCCGACTTGGGAACAGGGCGCGAGAAACCTTATCTTCGGTTTCGTCCTTGCGATGTGCGAGGACTGTATCAAAGGGAAAATCGACGAAAGCCAACTCGTGCTGTTCAACGTCTACCACAATATCACGAAGTATTGTTCGGAAGATACGACCGCGCTTCGTAACTATCTTATCGAGGGGCGCGACGAGTTCTCAAAAGTAAGGGGTTTGGTAAACACCGTGCTTATTACTTCGGACAAGACGTTGACGTCGTATCTTTCGGAAGTGAACAGTTATATGCAACAACTTTCGGACGACGGCATTATGTCGATGACGAGCGAGAACGATTTGGACGTCGTGAATATGGACGAAAGTCCGAACGCGGTATTTATTATCGTGCCGGACGAGCGTTTTACAAGACACCGTTTCGTAACGCTTTTCATTACGCAGATGTACAAGGAACTTGTCGAAAAGGCGAACCTGAATCTTCGCCGAAACCAAACGGAAACGGCAATTCTGAAACGAAACACTTACTTTGTGTTGGACGAGTTTGCGAACCTTCCGAAATTCGAGAATATCGAGGGAATGGTAACGGTAGCGCGTTCGCGCGGCATACGGTTTTTGTTTGTGTTGCAGTCGTATTCACAACTAACCGCGAAGTACGGCAGGGACGTAGGCGACATCATAAAAACAAATTGCAACGAGTTCGTTCCATAGGGATAGTAAAGTAAAATAAGAAAGGGGATAACAAAAAGAGTGAACAGAATAACAAAAAACGCAACGGAGAGAGTGGCAATCTACAATCCGATTTATGATTTCAGGGAAGAAAGGCGGCAATATTTCTGTCGAAAAACAATTTGTGAGAACAGGGAGTAGTGTAGGCGTAACGGTCATAGCGAGGTACGCATTTGGCTTGCCAAATACCGAGCGTAACCGCTCGCCTCGTTAGGGCAACTGCGTTTCCCTAAAACCCTTATTGAGAGCAAAAAATAAAAGGAGAAAAACGTGAGTAACAGAACTCGACCGTATGCCTACACATTCAGGGCAACGGAAAATGAACGTAAAATTATAGACGAAAAAATCAAGTCAAGCGGATTGACGATGACCGCTTTCATCATAAAGGCTATTACAAATAAGCCGATTGTAGTCTTTGCAAATTCGGGCGAAATTCTAAATGAATTAAAAAGGCAGGGCAACAACTTGAATCAGATTGTAAGAGCAAATTATTATGGCTTGGCGACAAAGCGAGAACTTTTATCTTGCGTGGAAGAATTGAAAAATACATATCGTGAGATTTCAAAAGTCATAGAGGGAACGTAATGCCGTTATTCAAATGCACGTCAAGCAAGAGTACGCCGCGGAAAGCAATATCGTATATAACCGATCCGAATAAAGCGGAGTTCGTTTCGGTCAGAAATTTATTTGAGGACGAAGATTTTGCAAGTCAATTTAATGAAACGACAAAGCGTTTTGGGAAGTGTACGGGGTATGATGAAAGGAAATATTATCATATTAAATTGTCCTGTGCAAGGCAAGATAATGTAAACCCGCAGGCGGCACAGAAGTATGCGGAGGAAATGGCGGCGTTATTGTTTTATAATCACGAATGTGTAATTGCTACCCATACAGATACAAAAACCGTACATAGTCATATCATTGTGAATGCTGTGGATTCAATTACAGGGAAGAAATTGCATATCAATTCCGATGAGTACGGCAGGATGAAAGACGAGGCAAATCGAATAGGTAAAAAATACGGTTTTAGTGAACTGAATTGGCGTAAAGGCGCAAAGCATAGACGCACGTCCGAAGAGAAGCACATCATCTTGAAGGGCGGAACAAGTTGGAAGGAAGAACTCAGAGAGGTTATTCAGGAAGGTATAACTGTATCGCATAACGAAAAAGAGTTTATAACCTACCTTCAAACGAATTACGGCGTGGAAATTACAAGAAACGGAAAGGATTTTTCTTATCTGCATCCACAAAAGAAAAAAGCAATCAGGGGAGAGCGGCTTGGCACGAATTATACAAAAAGCGAGGTGTTAAAAAGAATTGGAGAACAGAATTACAGGCAGACGACCACAGCGGATTATCGACGGGGAAGAAGAAATATTCACGAACAATCCGGAACTTATCCGACTCGATTCGGCGGTGGACGAGTTAAAGGCAGTAACGCAGGGTGGCTTATTTCAGAAGGCATTGGCGCTATCGAACGAGAAATGCAACAACTTAATCAGACAGCAGACTTTGCTGATAGAGGACTTGACGCGGCAAGTGAAGAACGTAAAAGAGAGCAATTACGAAAACGTGCGGAACTTGACCGAGAAAGTAGAGAGCGTGACGAGGCGGCTCGAAACGCTAATCAATCAGCAGACGACAATGAAAACGGAAACAGTTCAGGAAGTTCAAAGAGTCGCTGAAAATGTGATTAAAGAGGGTATAGACCTTTTTTCGGAAAGAATAAATGAAACAACGGAAGAGGTCAAAGAGAAGTTAAAAGATACTGAAAACGAGATAGAACAAGCAAAAGCAGATATACATTTTGAACGGGGATTCCGCAAGTTTTTATTTTGGGCTACGCCGATATTGCTTGCATTTCAGACGGCTATTTCAGTTTTTCTGCTGTTACGATAAAAATTTACTCAAAACCACTTGACTTTTTGAGAAAAATATAGTATATATACGATACATACAAATTGAGCGTGTGAGTTTCAAAGGGATAGTCAAGTGGTTTTGTTTTCATCAAAAATTAAGGGAGTTAAATGAAACAGAATCAATATAACTATACAAGAAAAGTGGGAAGGATTACATATTCGATTATTGTAAGAGAAGCGGAAGAGGCAAAAGAAAGAGTAGATAACAGAATTAAAAAACTGTTGTTGAATGATTTATCAAAAGTAGGTTAGGAGGAGCATAATGAAAATGAAAACGGCGAAAGATTCGATAACTGCACTTTATTGTAGGTTAAGCGTAGACGATGAGTTGGATGGAGAGAGTAACAGTATAACCCATCAAAAAGAAATGCTCGAAGAATATGCTCACAAGAATAATTTTTGCAACATAAAATTTTATGTCGATGATGGCTATTCGGGAACGAATTTTAACCGTCCCGCATTCAAAGAACTGATAAAAAATATTGATTCAGGACTTGTCGGAACGGTAATCGTAAAAGATATGTCAAGACTTGGCAGAGATTATCTCAAAGTTGGGTATTACAGCGAGGTATATTTCGGAGAAGCGGGGGTACATTTTATTGCCGTTAATGACAACGTAGACAATACAATAGAAAATGATAGCGATTTCACGCCGTTTCGTAACATTATGAATGAGTGGTATGCAAAGGACACGAGTAAAAAGGTG
>CAVKUX010000060.1:10274-11472 GCA_963659595.1 Anaeroplasmataceae bacterium
GCGGTTATTCGTGCAAAAGGAATGTCGGGTAAATCTACTTGCAATTGCCCGCCGTATGGATACATAAAAGATGATGAAGGGAATTGGTTGGTAGAAAAAGAAGCGGCAGAAATAGTAAAAAGAATATATCGTATGTGCATAGAGGGCTACGGTCCGATGCAAATAAGCAAAAAGTTAAACGAGCAGAAAGCCATATCGCCGGTTGTATGGAAAAATAAAGTGGGGTGGAAATATAAACTTGAAAAAGTAGACCATCCTGAATTATGGACTGTATCGGCTATAAGGCGTATTCTTTCAAACCCTATCTATTTAGGAAACACAGTAAATTTCCGAACTAAAAAGAAATCGTATAAGAGCCATTCCGTAGTTTATTTGCCCAAAGACGAATGGGTGATATTTGAGGATACGCACGAGGCGATTATTGATCGGGATACGTTTGATACCGTTCAAAAGTTAAGAGAAGGAGTAAGGAGAAGAGTATCTATTGACGGTGAAATGAGCATTTTTTCAGGGCTTTTGTATTGTGCCGATTGTGGTGCTAAAATGTACTTAAACAGGCATAGAGGCTCAGAGAAAGACGCTTTTAATTGCGCTTCGTACAGAAAAGAGAAAGAGCGAACCTGCACATCCCATTACATAACGTTACACGCAATCGAGGATATTGTACTTTACGACCTGCAACGTGTGTTGGGAATGGCAAAAGGAAGAGAAACGGAATTTGTTTCTATGTTGCAGGAAAAGAACAAAAGAATGACTAAAAGCGATTTGTCGGAAAAAGCCAAAGAATGCGATGAAGCCGAAAAGCGAATTGCTGTTCTTGACCGCATAATACAAAATCTCTATGAAGATAAGGTAAGCGGAACGTTGTCAGAGGAACGATTTATCAAATTGTCGAAAAATTATGAGAGTGAACAAGTCGAGTTGACGGATAAAGTGAAGTTCTTGAAGGATGAATTGATGGCAGTTCAAAAGGAAACGGCGGATATAAATAAGTTTATGAGGCTTATAAAAAGGTATACTGAAATTACGGAATTAAACGCCGAAATAGTAAGAACTTTCATTGATAAGATTTACGTTCATAAAGGCGAAAAGGCACAAGGAGGACATAGGCAGACGATAGAAATTATTTATAATTGTGTGGGCGCAATACCTGAAATGGAAAATGATTGATAAAAAATGAATCCGCTCGGTGATAAAT
>CAVKUX010000061.1:0-11203 GCA_963659595.1 Anaeroplasmataceae bacterium
AAAAATGTATCGAAGTCGGCACTTCCAACTTTCGATACAAATATAAAACTTTACGCACTTTTGTAGAAGACTAAAGATTATATTATTTACATTGCAATAAAACGAGGGATGTGTTACAATAATATAAGTTATGAAACAATGGCATATAAACAAAGACGAAGGCGTCGTTCTTGTCGAGAACGCAAACGCCAGAGAAGAAGGACAAGTCAAACTCAAATTGTCCAAAGTCGCCGTATCCTCACAGGATATGTCAAGTTTTGCCGCGCTCTCGAAAAACGTTGCGGTTACACCCGGTCACTCGGCGGTCGCTTATGTTTCGGAATCCGACGAGGACAGCGGTCTGAAACTCGGCGCGCGAGTGGTTGTCAGCCCCTATGTCAAAGATAGGCAGCACGGCGTGGATGTGGTCAAAACCATGGGCGTGGACATCGACGGCTTGCTTAGAGATTTCGTATGCGTTCCGTACGAAAACGTGTTTGCTCTTCCCGACGGCGTAAGCGACGAAGAAGCACTCTTTGCCGAGTATATTGCGATGGGCGACAACGTTTTTGAGGCTCTCGACCTCGAAAAAGGCGACTATATCGTGGTGCTGGGCGCAAGCACGCTCGGACTTATAATTTCGCAAATCGCAAGTTATTATCAGTTCGTGCCCATTCTCATCGACCTCGATTCCGAAAAACTCGCCCTTGCTCAAAAATGGGGAGTGTGCTACACGCTCAATCCCACCTACGACAATCTCGAACGCAGAGTGGAAGAAATCACGGGCGGCAGAATGAGCGAAGCGGCGATTTTCGCAGGTGAAAGCGTGGATATCAATTCGGCGATTCGCCTCGTCAAAAACGAGGGCGACGTCGTTATCGCAGGCTACGCAACGCGCGCAAAACACGCAATCGACGCATATCCCATTCTCAAAAAGCAACTCAAAATCAAGGGTATATGCAACGGCGAGGGCTGTATGTCGTCGGCAATCAACCTGCTTGCAAACAAGGTTGTCAAGACGGACGGAATCATCAGCACGGCGGCAAACTTCGAGGAAGTGCCGCAAGTCGTCGAAAACTGCGTCAAATACCCCTATCAATACAGCAAAATCGTTATAAATCTCGACTGACAAGCGAGCGGCGAACGGTGATATCGTTCGCTGCCGTTGTATTTTGGCAATTATATTTGCCTAATACGCAAAATCAGCAAAACTGCGGTTTTTGTAAAAAATAAAAGGAAATGCCTTTTGGCGGTGCGATATTGAGTTTGAATTCGCTCTTTGCGCACAAATATTCGATGAAAGAAGATTCAAAAAAACTTAAACGAGCATTTTTGTTTACGCAAGATGGCATACGCAAGTTTGCGTACACCGATTTGTATATTTTGCTTGTTCTTGCAATAGTCGTGGCGGCGTGGATTTGGCAAAACGCAACGTTCGGGTTTGTCACGATTATTCTTGTGTCGTGCGCCGTTTTGGTGTTTTCGGACGACATTTTGCCGCTTTCGGTCAACGCTTTCGGCGCAATGCTTATGATTTTCAAGGTCGAGGGCGAACAGAATATCGACGTAAGCAGATTCGTTTATCTCTGGCCGACACTAATTCCGCTTGTCGTCGCAATTTTGATTTTCGTTGTCAGAAACACCGTCGCAAAAGTCAAAGACAAACAGCGTTTTATGCTCGGAAAGATGTTCTTTCCTCAAATCGCTGTCAGCGCCGCGCTCTTGCTCGGCGGCGTAGGAACTATCGCGGCAAAGAATTATCTCACCGCACTTCCCAACGTCATTGCGCTCGGTATAGGCGTGCTTGCCGTGTATCTGCTCTTTGTAAACTTTGTCAAAATCGACGAAAAAAGAGATTATGCAAAGTATTTTGCAAAGGTCGTTATGTGGATAGGCTTTGCCGTCTGCATCGAGATGATCGTGCATATATCCCGCCTCGACATCAGTTCGCAAGACTGGTCGAAATGGTACTGGGATTTAGGTTGGGGCAACCGCAACAATATCGCAACATTCCTGCTCTTTTCTGCGCCTATGGCGATGTATCTGTCAACGAGAACAAGAAAAGGCTGGACATACATCGTTATGGCGTTGTTCCAATACGCTTGCCTCGTTATGACCTTGTCGAGAGGCGGCATACTGTTCGGCGCGATTGCGGCGGTTGTCGGCGTTGTTTTTTCCGTTTGGAAAGCGCCAAATCGCAAAATGCAAGCGTCGGTATGGGGCGTTGCAATCCTCGCCGCGCTTGTTATCTGCCTTGTCAAACACGACCTTGTTAAGGGCATCATTTCGAGCCTTGCGGACAGAATCGAATCGGGCGGAAACGGCGACTTGACGTCGGGCAGATTCGACCTCTACAAAGAGGCGTGGGAACAGTTCGTCGCGCATCCGATTTTCGGCGCAGGTATGGGCTTTATCGGCACTTGCGACGGTCAGTTCCACTCGGAAAATATGAGCCAGTATTGGTTTCACTCGACGCTTTTCCAAGTGCTCGGCTGTATGGGTATCGTCGGTATCGCCGCTTATGTCTATTACTATATCGTCCGCTTCGGAATCGTGTTCAAGGGTATGAAAAAGAATTGCAAATTCGCATTTTTCGTGTTTGTCGCTTGGCTCGGATTCGAGGGCTATTCGATGATAGACACGGGCACTATGATTCCGTTCCCGAATATGATGTTGGTTGCGGTTATGTCCTATATAGCGCAACTTGCCAACTTGCAAAGAAGCGAAAGCGAAATCGACGGCGTTCCGAATTCTTTGCTCAATGAAGCGTATGTGCGAGATACGGGAATCGACGTCGTGAGAGTCAACCGTTGTCGGTGAAATTAATAATTAATAACGGATAATTAATAATTGCGGGTGGGCAGAGTGCCTGCGGCATAATGATATCGCCTGCGGCGATGATATCACTTCGTGATGATATCGGCAATCCTGCACGATGATATCCAAACTTCGTTTGGGTTGCGGAAAATTTGAATCATCATCCTGCGCACGAAGTGCGCTTGTCATTCAGAGGAGCAACATCGTTGCGACGTAGGAATCCAGCGGAGCGAAAATACGCCTGCGGCTGGATTGCCACGACACTGCGTGTCTCGCAACGACGATTGGGTGGTGACACCCACACCCGAAATACACAACGTAAAACGATACTAAAAAAGACGCGTTTTAGCGTCTTTTTCCATGCTTTTTCTATTGACTTTTCAACGTTTTATTTTGACAAACCTTTCACGAAATCGAGGATATATTCAACCGTTTGATTGCGTTGGGATTGCTTTTGCGCTTCGGTTATGCCGTCGCCGTCGTTGTTGAAGGATTTGAGAATTTCGTCGCTGTCCATAGTGCTGAAACTCATATGCGCGGCAGGGGATATGACTTTGTGGATGTAACCGTCCTTGAGCCTCGATTTTGCGTCTAATTTCATTTCGTCGGTCAAAACGCGGTCTTGTTCCGCTTCGATGAGCAAAGTTGCGACATCAACGTCTTTGAGGTTGTCGACTATATATTTGTCAACGCCGCTTTCCTCGTCTTTGACGGGATTGCCGTCGGCATCGAGAAGTTTATGCCTGTAACAAAGCGGCGAAAGCAATATCGCGCCTGCGACGGTATCTGCATTCTCGCTTGCTCTACGCAATGCCGCGCCACCGCCTTGCGAGTGACCCGCTACAAAGAATTTTACGTTTGGATATGTCAAAAACGCTTCCTCTTGCGCCTTGTAGTAGGCGTATGTCATATTGAGCGTAACTTTGGGCATAACGACGAGATAACCTTGCTTTGCGAGCGCGTTGCCGAGATACTCGTAATATTTAGGCTCGATTGCCGTGCCGACGTAAAAGACTACGCCGAAGCGATAATCGACTTTTTTGTAGGTCAATCCGCTTTCGCTGTACACGGGGTCGAGAATAGGCTCGAACGTGAGGGCGGTTTCCGATTCGGTGGTCTTGACAAAAAACGAATTGTCCGATTGATAATCGACTTTCGCAGGCGAATCGCCGTCATCGTTGCACGCAAAAAGACAGCACGCCGCCAATGCGACGATTAATATTGCGGTGATTGTAAATTTGCGTTTCATACCGACCTCGTTGCGCCGTTTTTGCAAAGCGTTTGGGATTATTTCTTCAAACGCACACATTATAGCATATATATAAAATAATTTCCATAGCAATTTTTTTTCTATAATGATATAATCGAATTATGAAAGACAAAAAGATAGAAAAAAGAGGCATATTTTCGGGATTTCGCAAAGAGTTTTGCGCTTCCGATTCGAAAAAGCACGACGAGGCGAGCCTTGCCGAGTTGCTTTGCGAGCACGACAAAAACAAAATCCTGCCTTTTCATATGCCGGGGCATAAGCGCGCGGATTTCGATTTTCTAAACGGCGCGCAAAAAATCGACATAACAGAGATAGAGGGCTTCGACAACCTCAACGACGCAAACGGAATTCTATTGCAGTCCGAAAAACTTGCGGCGGAGGTGTTCGGCGCAAAGCACGCAAGATTTTTGGTGAACGGAAGCACGGGCGGCGTTCTGGCGGCGATTCGCACGGTATGCAATGCGGGCGACAAGGTTTTGATTGCTCGCAACTGCCACAAGTCCGTGTACAACGCGGTGGAAGTGTTCGGATTGATTCCCGTCTACGTTATGCCGTCCTATTTCGAGGAATACGGCTTTTACGGCTCGGTTTTTCCGTGCGACGTGAAAAAAGCGTTCGAGCAAAATCCCGATATAAAACTCGTGGTGATAACTTCGCCCACGTACGAGGGAATCGTCAGCGACGTAAAATCAATCGCGGATATATGCCGCAAAAACGGCGCGATTCTGTTCGTCGACGAGGCGCACGGCGCGCATACGGGACTTTACAAAAAGTTCGGCGAAAGCGCGAGAAGTCTCGGCGCGGACATAGTGGTGAACAGTTTGCACAAGACGTTGCCTTCGCTTACGCAAACCGCGCTTTTGTGCGTTTGCTCGGATAGAGTGGATACAATCGAACTCGACCGAAATCTTGCGATATTCCAATCAAGTTCGCCTTCGTACGTTCTTATGGCTTCCATCGACGGTTGCGTGAGAATGCTCAAAAACGACGGCGCGAAATTGCTCTCAGAGTGGAGTAAGAACATAGACGATTGCAAAAAGTCGCTTGAAAGGCTCGACAAACTTGCGATTTTCCAACCGAAAAAAGATTCGCGAGTCTTTGCTTACGACAAGTCGAAATTTGTCGTGCTATGCACGGGCGGCGCAATAAGCGGCGTGGAACTCAAAAAGGTTTTGCGAAACGCATACGACATAGAACTGGAAATGGCAAGCGTAAACTACGCAATCGCAATGAGCGGCGCAGGGGATAGCAAAGAGAATTTTTCCGCCCTCGAAAGCGCGTTGTTTGCAATCGACGACACGCTTGTTTCTCGCAACGGTTTGACGACGATGGTTTTGCCGTTATTGCCGCAAAAGGTATTTGAACCGTATCAAACACGCACTTTAAGTGGAGAATACGTCGATTTCGACAAATCGTCGGGCAGAGTAAGTCTTGAAAATGTATGGGCGTATCCGCCCGGCTCGCCCGTCATCGTCAAAGGCGAAGAGGTGTGTCAGGAAGACATAAGAAATCTCACTTTGATGTACGAAAGCGGCGTAAGCGTATCGAGCGAGAAACGAGAGTTTCCGACTTGCCTTTATGTCGCAAAAGTATAAAAAAATAAATTAAAATTTTTCCTTTCCTCACGCAGTGAATGATATCGCTTGTGGCGATGATATCACGTTGTGATGATATCGTGCAACTCTGCACGATGATATCCAAACTTCGTTTGGGTTAAGGAATATTTGAATATCTGTTCGAGTGTGGGTGTCCCACCCATTTCGTCATTGCGAGGCGCGACATAAGTCGCAACGTGGCAATCAAGGCGACAGCCGCATTTCGCTACGCTGGATTCCTACGCTATCGCTCTGAATGACGATTGGGTGGGACACCCACACCCGATTCAAATCTTCCGCCTACGCACGAAGTGCGCTTCACCAAGCAGATAATTTGGCGAAACTGCGGTTTGATTATTTATCCGTCTTGTTTTGATAGCAAAGATATTCTGCGCGGTTAGTGATTGCGAGAACAAGTGCGGTTTTAGACAATCGCCCAAAAGTTTCCGTTTCTATTTATGGGATTCCCACGCTTCGCTCTGAATGACGAAGGGGCGATTGACATTGCCGCAATGCCGTTTGAGCAATGGGTCGCCGCCTTGCGGCTCGCGTTACGCCTTCGAATAGGCACATACCGTTTATAAGTAGGCAACGAACAGGGGATTTTCCCTTGACAAATAAAGTGTCCGTTCCTATAATAGTATATATTAACAGAAGGAGTCGTAAACAATGAAAAGAATCACAACTTTGAAAACGCGCGATCTCAACGAGAGCAAAAAGAACGGCGGCTGCGGCGAATGCCAAACCTCTTGCCAATCTGCTTGCAAAACTTCCTGCGGCGTTGCAAACCAAAAGTGCGAAAAGGCTGCAAAGTAATTTTTGGCAAAATCACAACTTATTCGCAAAGATCGCATAGGCTGTCCTATGCGTTTTTTGTGTAAAAACGTAAGCGTTGCGACGTTTCGATTTTTATCGATAAGCAATGCGAGAGATAATACAAATGATTCATTCTTTCAAACTTAACGGATACAATATCGTGCTTGACACTGCAAGCGGAAGCGTGCATAGCGTGGACGACGTCGCATATGACGTCATAAATGCATACGAGAGCGAGAGCAAAGAACAAATCGTCAAAGACATCGTTGCAAAATACGAAGATCAAGGCATTTGCGAACAGGACGTAATCGAGTGCATAGACGACGTAGAGGAATTGAAGGCTCAGGGCAAACTCTTTTCTCAAGACACGTTCAAGCCCGACGTCGACGTTCTTGCAAAACGAAATACGGTGCTCAAAGCGATGTGCTTGCACGTTGCGCACACTTGCAACTTAAACTGCGAATACTGCTTCGCCTCGCAAGGCAAATACCACGGCGAGCGCGCGCTTATGTCGTACGAAGTGGGCAAACGCGCTCTCGATTTTCTCGTAGAAAACAGCGGAACGCGCCGCAATCTCGAAGTGGACTTCTTCGGCGGTGAACCGCTTATGAACTGGCAAGTTGTCAAAGACCTTGTGGCATACGCTCGCTCGATAGAGAAACAGCACGGCAAAAACTTCCGCTTTACGCTCACGACCAACGGTATGCTCGTCGACGACGACGTAATCGAATTCGCAAACAAGGAAATGGACAACGTCGTTTTGTCGCTTGACGGAAGAAAAGAGATAAACGACCATTTCAGACACACCATCGGCGGCGTGGGCAGTTACGATATAATCGTGCCGAAATTCCAAAAATTCGTCAAAGCGAGAGGCGGAAAAAACTACTATATGCGCGGCACGTTTACGCACAGAAATCCCGACTTTACAAAGGATATTCAAACTATGCTCAATCTCGGCTTCGACGAGTTGAGTATGGAACCCGTCGTGTGTCCGCCAACCGACAAGTACGCGCTCGACGAGGACGACAAAAAAATCATCTTCAAAGAGTATGAAAAACTTGCCGATATGATGATTGAAAGAAGAAAGCAGGGCAAACCCTTCACGTTCTATCACTATATGCTCAACCTCGAAGGCGGTCCGTGCATATACAAGCGCATATCGGGCTGCGGAAGCGGCACGGAATATCTTGCCGTAACGCCCACGGGCGAACTCTATCCTTGCCACCAGTTCGTCGGCAACAAAGAGTATCTTATGGGCGATATATGGAAGGGCGTCACGAACACGGAAATTCAATCCAAGTTCAAAAAGTGCAACGCGTATTCGAGAAAAGAGTGCGACGAGTGCTGGGCAAGGCTGTATTGTTCGGGAGGTTGCGCGGCGAACGCCTACAACGCAACCGGCGACGTTAACGGCGTTTACAAGTACGGTTGCGACCTTTTTAAAAAGCGTATCGAATGCGCCATAATGCTCAAAGTGGACGAGCAACTCGGAGAGGAAGAATAAGAGAATATGGCAAAAGAGAAACTCGAAAAAACCAACGCTATGCGCATACTCGACCAAAAGAAAGTCGCCTACAAGGAGCACACTCTCGGCATAACCGAAGCGGTGAGCGGAGTGGAAGCGGCGACAATTTTGGGCGTGGATGAAAGCCTCGTTTTCAAAACTCTCGTGACTGTCGGCAAAAGCCTCGAACACTACGTTTTCGTCGTGCCGGTGGCAAGCGAACTCGACTTGAAAAAGGCGGCGGCGTGCGTTGGCGAAAAGAGCGTCGAGATGGTCAAATCGAAGGACTTGCTTCCGCTCACGGGTTACGTTCACGGCGGCTGTTCTCCCGTGGGAATGAAAAAGTTTTTCAAAACCACGTTTGACGAAAGCGCGCAAAACGTCGAAAGGATTTTCTTTTCGGGCGGTCGAATAGGCTTTCAAATCGAAACCACTCTTTCCGAACTCAAAAAGGCGATAACATTTCAGGTGAAAGACATAACGGTGAAGCAATAAACGCAAACGGAAACAGAGAACAAATAAGATGCAAAAAGCGTAAAAACGATGTTTATTAAAGCGAAAACGGAGGTTAAAGGCACGAATATGAAAAAACAAGTCGGTTCTATTTTCAAAAACACAACGGTTGCTTCGCTTGTTTCGGCGGTGATTTTTGTCGCCGTGTTTTGCTCATTTGCGCTCTTGCCGACATCCGTTTGCGAGGCTAATTCCGCTATGCGCTACTATGAAGGGCGCAACTCGGCGGGCGTTGTCCTCACCACAAAAGACAGCCCTGTCATCGTTGAAAAAGAGGACTTGACATTCGATATTCAATTTGACGACAACAGCGCAAGAGGACTTCAAATCGGGTCGGTCAGCGCAAAGTATACTTTCAAAAACACGAGCGATACTACGGCAAAAACGAACGTTGTTTTCCCTATCGATTTTTTGAGCAATATTATACAAACTAACGATGAATTTTCAAAATACGGCGTCAAAGTTAACGATGAAACCATAACGAGCAATCTTCGCTATTCCTACAGGCTTCAGGACAGCACTTTTTCCGTCGGGGACGAGTTGAAATACTTCAAAGACGAGATTATTTCCGATGAGTTCTACAAGCCCGAAACCGTTGTGTACAAGTATGTTTACGCCTGCACGGCAAGCGACTCCTTCTGCAAAATGTACTTCGGGGGAGTCGACTCTCGCAAAGTCGTTTGCGAACGCTCCTACACTAAGTATTGGCAAAACTTTGACGGCGCGGAAAGCATAGGCTTTTGGGTGAGCGACAACGAATATATTTTTTATTCGATAGGCGAGGAAATCGACTTCGCCACAAGAGCGAAGTTCTTTGAGAGTTACTCGTTGACCGACGAGGTCAACGGCTCGCTCAAACTTTTGAGCAAACAGGAACTTACGTTCGGCAATCTTGTCTATCAATACTATGACGAAAGTTACGGAGTGAGTAAGGTAGATTGGTACAACGCAGTCTATGCAAGCCTTAAAAAAGGGTATCCGCAAATTGCGCAAGGTTATAATTTCAATGTCTACAAAAATTTGTATTGCTGGTTTGAATACGATATGACATTCGAGCCGCTGCAAACGCTTGTGAACGAGGTTGTTGCGCCCCTTTATCCCGCCGTAAACGAGATGTATTCGCCCTCTGTTTACATTTTCAATTATTTTGTGTCGCCGGCATCCACTTGGAAGAGTTTTGCAAATCTCAACGTCACGATAAACACAAATTACTATCTCATCGACGCTTCCGAAGACTTCGAGAAAATCGAAGGCGGCTACACTTGGCACAGCGATACGCTCCCGAGCAACGAACTTCAATTTTCGCTCTGCAAGAGCGCAAATCCGCAGCCGCGCAGCGAAAATGTATGGAATACAATTTCGAGCATAATCCTCCTCACAGTGCTCGAACCGCTCTGCATAATAATCGTCGGACTTGTCATCGTGATTGTCGTCATAAAGAAAAAGGGGAAGAACGCAAAGTACGGCGAGCCGAGAAACAAGGAAAAACGCGCCGACAAAAACCAAAATCTTTCGGATTCCGATTCAAACGGCAGCGCACAATGCGCCGATGTTTTGAACGAAAACCAAATCGCTGCGGATTCTCCCTCAAACGACAACTCGCAAAACGGCGATGTCTTGAATGAAAACAGCCAAACCGAATGCGAGCCGAAAAATATCGATTTATCGAAAGACGAAGAAGAAAAAGGCGCAAACGACGATATGTCGAAATAATGTTGCGGACAATATTGCGAGTATGCAGCCGAGAATTATCGATTGCATATTTTTTCGCCCTTTTCTTAGCAAAAATTATCGATTGACTGCGAAATATCGATATATTCTTGACAATTCGATATAATAAGAAGTATATTTTTATCGATAAAAACAAAGAGGTGCGCAATATGACAAAAGATAACAAAGAAATCTCGAAGGCGACTCTCAACAGATTGCCGTCATATCTCAAATATTTGTATCAACTCGACAAACTCAACGTCGCGACCGTTTCGAGCACCACGATTGCAAACGGACTCAACCTCAATCCCGTTCAGGTGAGAAAGGACATCGCGCTCGTATCGAGCGTGGCAGGCAAACCCAAAATGGGTTACGTCACAAAAGAAATCATTGCCGACCTTGAAAGTTTTCTCGGCTACAACAACACGCACGACGCGGTTTTGGTGGGTGTGGGCGGACTCGGCAAAGCGTTTTTGGGCTACGGCGGTTTTGAAAACTACGGCTTGAATATAGTGGCGGCGTTCGACAACAACGACAGAATCGTAAACACCAAAATCAACGGCAAACCCGTGTACGACGTTGCAAAACTCAAAGAAATCGTCGAAAGATTCAACATCCAAATCGGCATCATAACCGTGCCGTCCTATGCGGCGCAAGAGGTTGCCGACAGAATGGTGGGTGCGGGCATAAAGGCGATATGGAACTTTGCGTCCGTGCATCTCAACATTCCCTCGAACATCGCGCTCAAAAACGAAGACCTCGCGTCCTCGCTTGCGCTGTTGTCATTGCAAATTCAACAAAACCGCAATGACTGATTTTGAACAAATCGACAGTTTATCCATACAAAAGCAAGCGAAGAACGCTTGCTTTTGTATTTTTTGAAGCAAATGCCGAACTTTGAAAACGCTTCGAGGGCGACGATATGTTTTGCGATTTGGAAAAAAATATTGCTATATTTATTATATTATGTTAATATTTTAGGAAGAATAAGGAGATTGA
>CAVKUX010000062.1:0-3329 GCA_963659595.1 Anaeroplasmataceae bacterium
CCATAAACTACGGCTCCGCCTGTCTATGAGCAACGTCTCGGAGGCTGCGAAGCCGTATAAGTCAAAAAAAACATCAAGCAGACAATCTTGCGAAACCGACGTTTGAGAGGCTACTACTCCGATATATTTTAAGAGCGATATTTGAGCGTCAGACAAGAAAGACATGTCTTGAATCAATCCTCAATAAGAACTCACATATTTGCAAAGCGCAATATTTAGATGAAGAACAAGAAAGAGCCGTCCAAACGGCACCCCAAATTTACTACTCGTAAATGAGTTGACGGACATCTGTCGAAGTTATTCGCACAATGCGTGAGCGTTGCTTTAAGCGCGATATTTGGATGAAGAACAAGGAAACACCCATCGAATGGCAACCCTAATTTACAAAGCGTAAATGAGTTGACAGACGATGGGTGTTGACACAGTTATTCGCCAAATAGCGCGCTTAAAGTTTCATTGCGACATCCCAAGCACCCCAAATAACAGTGCGAAGATTGCCGACTTTTGCACTGTCGCCGACGACGTGGACGTGTTTGCCCTCTTGCGCGACGGGTGCGGGTTTGTAACCGACGGACATAATGACGGAATCCGCAGGAATCTCGAATTCTTTGCCGTCTTTGGACGCGACTTTAACGCCGTTGTCGATGACCGAAACGAGTTTTGTTTCAAGATACACAGGCACTTTGTGAAGCGCAAAGTATTCTCTCAAATAGGACGAGTTGGCAAGGCATACGCCCTTGACTGCGATAAGGTCGTTCTTCATTTCGACGATTGAGGGATGTTTGCCTTGAAGTTGCAATTCGTATGCGATTTCGCAACCGGTCAAGCCACCGCCGATGATGACGACATTGTCGCCGACTTCTTTGTTTCCGAGCAAGAAATCGCACGCTTCGACGGTCTTTTCAACGCCGGGGACGTTGAAACGTCTTGCCACTGCGCCGGTTGCGACTACGACTTCGTCTGCGTCGAGTTTGTTCACGTCGTCAACTTTGACGCCGTACTTCACTTCGATGCCCAAATCCTTGATTTGCTTTTTGTACCACTCGATAAGTTCCTTATCTTTCTCTTTGAAAGACGGTGCTGCCGCCGCTACGAAAATGCCGCCGAGATCGTTGGATTTCTCGTAAATGGTGACCTTATGGCCGCGCAAAGTTGCGACTCTTGCAACTTCCATACCACCGATACCACCGCCGACGACGGCGATCTTCTTGGATTTGGTTGCGGGAACGATCTTGTATTTCTTGGATTGCATCGTGTGCGGATTGAGTGCGCAACGAGCCATACCTGCGGTGTCCGACAAATCCTGATCGTTTGCAACGCCGTTGTAGTGCGCCATATTGAAGCAAGCGTTGTGGCAGCAGATGCAAGGCATAATGTCGTCTTCTCTGCCTTGAATGAGTTTTGTGACCCATTCGGGATCGGTGAGGAATTGACGAGCGACGCCCATACCGTCGATTTTGCCTTCCGCAATAGCCTTTGCGCCGACTTCGGGGGTCATACGACCAGCGCAAACGACGGGAATATCGGCAGCTTTTTTGAGTTCTTCGCAATCTGCGAGGTTGCAGTTTTGCGGCATATATACAGGCGGATGCGCCCAGTACCATGCGTCGTACGTACCGTTGTCCGAGTTGAGCATATCGTAACCTGCGTCTTGAAGCATTTTGGCTGCGATTTTGCTTTCTTCCATATCGCGACCGACTTCGACGTAGTCTTCACCGGGAAGCGCGCCTTGACGGAAGCCTTTGGTCTTGGATACGACGGAATATCTCAACGAAACGGGATAATCTTCGCCGCATACTCTCTTGATTTCCTTGACGATTTCGATTGGGAAACGGTATCTGTTTTCGATTGAACCGCCGTACTCGTCGGTACGTTGGTTGGTGTATTTCATCGTGAATTGGTCAAGCAAATATCCTTCGTGAACCGCGTGGATTTCAACGCCGTCAACGCCTGCGTCTTTGCACATTTTTGCGGTTTTGCCGAACGCTTTGATAAACTCGTGAATTTCGTCGACGGTCATTGCTCTTGACGGCACTTTGTCGCTCCAACGGTTTGGGTTGGGACTCGCGCTCATCGTGAGTTGATCTATGTTGATAAACGGCTTTGCGATTGCGCCCAAAACTTTGTTTGTGGCAAGCGTCTCCATCATTGCGCTGATTGCAAAAGAGCGTCCGAAACCTGCGGTGAGTTGCACAAACATCTTTGCGCCCGTCTTGTGAATTTCATCCATAAAGGGTTTGAGATGTTTGAAGGAACTCTTGCTCTTATAGAGCCAGTTTCCGCCGATAACGTTTCTGATGGGCGCGATACCCGGCAAAATAAGACCGACATTGTTTTTTGCCCTATCGAGCAAGAAGTTTGCGGCTTCTTTGTCGAAGTGATGCGGTTCCATCCAGCCGAAGATTGACGTTCCGCCCATAGAAGTCAAAACGATACGGTTTTTTATTTCGCATTTGCCAATCTTCCAAGGAGTAAACAAACTTTGATATTTGGGGTCCATAATTTTCTCCTTAAATTATTTTATACAAATGTATTTTATAATATATCAAAATAAAAATCAATACCGAATTTGGTATTTTTTTATCAAAACGGACAAGCAATATTCAATGGTCTTAATCGATTGAACGAAATAAATCGTCCCACTGCACATTATAAGTCCGTGCGTTATCGTCGGAGTGTGGGCAAAATTTGCAGGATTGTGCGCCTATCCACTCGTTCGATTCCCAAAACTCGATTCTACATGAAAAAACACATCATTGCGATGTGTTTTCCGTTTGGTACCCCCATAGGGAATCGAACCCTAGTTTCCGCCGTGAGAGGGCGACGTCTTGAACCGCTTGACCATGAGGGCAAATCGTTATTGCTTTGTGATAATATCATATTTTACCGCCTTATGCAAGCAAAATGTTTGCATTTTTTGCCATTTACAAGAAAAAATAAATCCGCTTGCAAAGAATTTTGAATAAAGCGGTTAAAACCAAAGTCCGCCGAAGAATCCCAACATACCCGGCAATCCGAGTATCGCAAGCATAAGCGCCATAAAATGCATAATCCACCTCTCTTTTACAATATATGAAATAATTATTGCGTGTTAGCACCGTTTCATTCGACAATATAAGAATTAAAGAAATTTTGCGATATATTGCGATATATCGTTATAGCCGTTAATAAGTTATCGACATAAAGAAAAACGGACTGCAAATCGCATATCCGTTTTTCTTATAGAATAGGGGAAAATTATGACTGTTTTACGTTTTTTAAGATGATTGCGTGTTTGTGTGCGTTTGTAGTCAAAATCGCATAATTTCGAGTATCTAACGCAGTGTTTT
>CAVKUX010000062.1:3345-11069 GCA_963659595.1 Anaeroplasmataceae bacterium
CTGCCGAGAACGCCCGCCGCGCTCAACGCCATAATGAGAAGTTTTACGGCAAGAGAGCCGACGATGTTTTCGTACACCACTCTCATCGTCTTTTTGGAAATACGTTTTGCCGTGGATATACCCGTCAAATCGTCTTGCATAAGCACTACGTCGCTCGCTTCGATTGCCGCGTCGCTGCCCACGCCGCCCATAGCGATGCCGATATCCGAACGCATAAGCACGGGCGCGTCGTTTATGCCGTCGCCGACAAAGCACAGCACGTCGCCTTTCTTCTTTTCGGCAAGCATTTGCTCGACGTTTTCCACTTTATTTTGCGGAAGCAAGGACGCTTTGTATGCCGAAAGTCCGATTTTTCCTGCCACGTCGGAAGCGATAGCCTCATTGTCGCCCGTGAGCATAACCGTTTTGCAACCCATTTTGTTGAGTTCGCCGACGGCGGATACGGATTCGTCCTTGATTTCGTCGCTTATGAGAAGCGAACCGACAAATTCATTATTGTGAGCAACGTACACGACGGTGCCTATTCCGTTGTGAGCAACATATGGAATATCGTATGATTTCATAAGTTTTTCGTTGCCGCAATAGATGATGTCGTCGCCCTTTGTCGCAAGCACGCCGAATCCGGCAATGTTCGTCAAAGCGTAACCGCCCTCTATTTCGCCGCTAAAGCAAGCAACGATAGAGCGTGCAATCGGGTGATTCGAGTCGTTTTCCGCAATGGCGGCAAGGCGAAGAATATCGTCTTTTCTTTCGGCGGGCGCAATTTCTGTCACGGCAAAGTTGCCTTTGGTGAGCGTTCCCGTCTTGTCGAACACGAATACGTTTGCCTTGCTCATAAGTTCGAGATAGTTGCTACCCTTGATGAGAATACCGAATCTCGAAGCCGCGCCGATACCCGCAAAGAAGGAAAGAGGCACCGAAACGACGAGTGCGCAAGGACAGGAAACGACCAAGAAACTCAAACCTCTGTATATCCAAGTGTACCAGTCTTTTGTGACCGCGCCGCCTATAACCATAAGCAAAACGGCAGCCACGACCACGCTCGGCGTGTAGTATTTTGCGAATCTCGATATAAAGTTTTCCGCTTTGGATTTCTTGCTCGAAGCGTTCTCAACGAGGTCAAGTATTTTAGAAACCGTCGAATCATAGAATACTTTTGTCACTTCCACTTCGATTTGCGACGTCAAATTGACGCAACCGCTGATAATCTCTTCCCCTTCCGAAAGTTCTCCGGGAAGAGATTCGCCCGTGAGCGCTTTGGTGTCGAGAGTGGTTGAGCCGCTCGTCACGATACCGTCGAGAGGCACTTTTTCACCGGGGTAAACCACGATGACGTCGCCAACCTTAACTTCGCTCGGGTCGACTTGTTCAACGACCCCGTCTTCCCTCTTGACGTTGGCGTAATCGGGTCTGATGTCCATAAGTGCGGAAATTGATTTTCTCGATTTGCCGGTTGCGTAACTCTGGAAGAACTCGCCGACTTGATAGAACAAAAGCACGGCGCAACCTTCGTCGAATCCCTCTTGCGCTCTACCCGTCACGCTCGTGTAAATGCCGAGAGCGAACGCGCCGAGAGAAGCCACGCACATAAGCAAGTTTTCGTCAAGCACTTGACCGTGTACGATTCCTCTTGCCGCCTTGAACAGTACGTCGTAGCCGATGACCATATACACGGCAAAATAGAGGAAGAACGGCAAAAGCCAGCCGTACTGTCCGCCGACAGCCTTTGCAAGCCCGAGCGTCTTGTCAACGATGAGTATAACGAAGAACAAGCACAGCGCAACGCTTATGCGAATGAGGTTCTTCTTTTCTTTTCTTGATAGTTTGATTTTTTTCATAATCCGCTTTGTCTATATTGAGTTTGAGATTAAGATTTGTTCACTCACCCATAAAATGTAATATTTGGATGAAGAACTTGGTCACAATCGTTCTTTGAGATGAAGAACAAGGAAGACGCTTCTGCACGGCAACCCTAATTTACTTGGCGTAAATGAGTTGTCGTGCAGTGGCGTCTGACGCAGTTATTCGCTCAAAGAATAATCGTGCAGTCAGGTTCGATTTTGCGGCAGGTTTTTACAACCTTCTTCATAATCTCGTCAAAGTTTTCGTCATCGGCTTCAAGGGTGAGACGTTGAGATATAAAACTGACGGACGCATTTTGAACGCCGTCAAGTTTTTGAATGGCACACTCCATTTTTGCGGCGCAATTTGCACAATCCAGATCTTCGAGTTTGTAAACTTTTTTCATTTTCATTCTCCTTTTCGGATTTCTATACTTCCCTTTAGGGTCAAATCCAATATAAATTGTTTGTTGAACAGTTGGATTATTGAACAACTATTCATATATTGCCTCTAAAAAATCAGGGGCTTGTACCCTGCGTTTTAGCCTTGGTGGAATTATTTTTCCTCGTTGACGTGAGTAAGACCGCATTGCATGATGAGCGTAACGTGGTCGTCGTCGAGAGAATATCTGACTTCCTTGCCCTCTTTTGTGCCTTTGACGAGTTTGATGGCTCGAAGCACGCGAAGTTGATGGGATACGGCGGAAGCGGTCATGCCGAGTTTGTCGGCGATGTCGCCGACGTTCATATCGCTTGCTTGCAAGCAACTCAAAATTTTCACGCGAGTCGGGTCGCCAAGAGCCTTGAACAAGTCTGCAAGCGCAGAAACTACGTCGTCGGCAGGAAGCGTTGAATTTTGGACGTTGTCTTTGATTTCTACTGTCATTTTTCTCTCCAACAATTGAATTGTTATTCAAATGTTCATCTATATGCTATTCCCGATTCAGTTTTTTGTCAACGATTATTTGCATAAATCGTCAAATATTTTCGAATATTTTGCACTTTTCGCCGCCTATACGTATTTTCGGCGAACAATATCAATCAAAGTGTCAACTATCGAACAAAATCAAATGCAAATGCAAATTTAACCGTTCGATTTTCCCGTTCAATATTGATTTTGGTTTGTATATAATGTACAATTGTGTAGAAGAATCAGTTGTGCGCATATGCGCGCATAAGGAGGAAATATGAGCAACAAAATGCAAAAACGTTTGCCTTTGGTGTTCGTCATCTCTCTCGCAATCGTTCTTGCGAGCATTATGACGTTCTCCATTGCAGGCATTGCAAACGCCGACAATCAAAAGAAGCCGACCAACTCTCTTATGATAGGTCAATTCAGCGACATACACTACTTCCCCGTCGACGATTGCTATCAAGACATTCAAAGTCCCACCTACAAAACGAGCGACTTTTACAATTCTATGACTGGCGACACAAAACTCGTTATGGAAAGCGGTATGATCCTCAAACAACAAATCGAGCAGTTTATTGCCGACGCGAAGGAAGGAAAAGCACCGCAATACGTTTTCGCTTCGGGCGACCTTAGCAAAAACGGCGAAGTCACCGCTCTCGTTGACGTTGCAAACGCTTTGCGTTATATGCAAAACGAGATAAGAAAGGTGTCGGGATATGAGAACTTCCAAGTTTTCACGACGCCGGGCAACCATGACCTTTACAATACGTCGGGTGCGCTCTACTCGAAAGCCGACGGTTCCAAACGTGTTTCGGACGCATTGACGACGATGCAATTCGCTCTCGTCTTTGCGGGTTTGGGCTATCCTGACGCAAACCTTGACGGAAGCGACGGCGCAATCAATCTCACCGAGTATTTGCCCGCAGAGTACTGGTACGGCGAATACACAACCGACTATATCCCGTCCAAAAACGCAGATACGCTTGAAATTCACTACTACAACGAGCATCTCGAAGCGGTCAACAATATGGACGCTTCCAAAACGACAGCCGACAAACTTGGCGAATACTATCAAATCGGCGACGAAAACAACTCTCTTTCTTTGACTTGTGAAATCAAAGTCGGCGGCTATACCGATTACGCTCTTATGGTCATCGACGCTCACGACAGAGAGTCGTCAGAAGTCGGCGCATACGTCAGAGTGAACGAAGCGGAATATGGCGTTCTCAAAGACAAAACGCAAGCAAACGGCGCAAGTTACACTTTCTACGGCGCAACCGAAGAAGGCGCAGTCGATACCTCAACGACAATCGACGCAAAAGCTGCTTTCGCAGCCGGTAAAACCGTGTTCCGCTCGACGGGTCTCGACCACCTCTGCGGCGGCAGACTCACCGAAGGCGTGCTGGACTGGATGCAAGAATTCTGCGAATCTCAAAACGCTTCCAACCCCGCGCTCGGCGAAAAAACCATAATCACCTGCTTCCACCAAAACGCGCTTCCGCACTGGGAAATGGAAGACGAAATCCTCAAAGACTTTACCATCTACAACTGGGAAAACACCGCAAAACGCTTGCTCGATATGGGCACTCGCTACGTCTTCACGGGGCATATGCACGTTTGCGACGCTATGACCTACACCGACGTCGAGGGCAGAACGCTCTACGACTTCCAAACGGGTTCTTGCGTGAGTTACTATTCGCCAAGAAGATACACCACAGTGGAAAGGTACGATTTTGACGGCAAACTCGGCGAAACCTGCATTTCTTCCGTATTCTGCCTCGATGACATCGGCGCAACTCCGTTTAAGGAAGTGCCGAGCCACAACGTGTTCACCGCACCGTCCTTCAACGACGAGGCTTTCCAAACCGCATACAAGGCGTACAAACTCGACCCTACCGAAGAAAAATGGCAAGCAGTCGTTGCAACCAACCCCGACTATCTCGCATACATGATTAATTACGAGAATATGAATACGCTCGGTTACAACGACTACATCAACGAGCAAATCTATTCCGTACTTCTCGAGCGTATGGTCAGCCACTTCATCAATCAGGACACAATCGACGGACTTGTCGACACTGTTATGAATTTGGTCGGCGGCAAAATCATGGTGGGTGGATTTGACATACTCGGAATCGTGCGCGACACACTGTTTGCAGACTTCAAAAGAAGCGAAGATCCCGATTTGTACAAAGAATACGGCAATTTGGACGCAGATGAAAAGAAAGACGCTCTCAACGGACTTGTTCAATACATTCTCGACACCGTTCTTGAGGGGATGACTTACGTTCATAAAGGCACGAATTACGATTCCGCACTCGACCTTGTAAACGCAGTTGTCAATGAAGTGCTTGCTTGGGAATACGGCGACGACAGCATCGTTTCCGCCGTCAATCCCGCAAACAGCGGCAAGATGGGCGTTGCGGACATCGCTTCCTTCATTATGACCGCTCACACGATGGGTATAGAAATCTCTCTCGACGAAACGGCAGAATCCGTCAAGAACGTTTTCGGCGAGGAACAAAAGGTTGAAACAGGCAAAGATTACCTCTTCAAGCACCCCTACAACCCCACCTATCGTTTGCGTATGGTTGCGGCAATCAAGGATATGCACGAACAACTTATCAGCGGCAAATTTGTTGAAGATTTGCTCACGACGTTGCTCGACCCCATCTTCACCGAAGACGGTTCTTTGCTCAAAACCATTCTTAACCATCATTTCGATTTCGGCGACGCGGTTGACAAAGGCTACATCACGGAAGAGGCGTTCGAACACCTCAAACAAGGTTTGGGCTCGAAACTTCCCTCATTGTTGAATATAACGGTAGTCAAAAATATTCTCGCCAAACTCGGCGTTGAAATTTCCCTTCCGGAAGACTACTCTATCAATGCGGAAGACTTCGTTCTCGTCATCGTTATCAACGACTTGCTTCCCGCAATCAAGACTCTCGTTGCAAAACTTCTCGGCTTCTCTTTGGAGGGTTCGGACGTTATATCCATTGTCCAAAACTTCCTCGACAGTTATCTCGTAGACAGTTTCTACAAGGGGCTGGGCGGCATTGCGGACGACATCGTGATTGCGTTCTCGACAGACGTATATCCCGATATGGACGACTTTGCGCACCCCAACTCGCCATCCTATTATCAACCCTACAAGGCGTATGAAAAGGACGGTGTGCGCCTCTCTTATCTCAGCACTCTCAACGAAGGCTCAAAGGTCGGCGCGACATTCAACGCCGCAACGCAGGACAACGGCAGAGTTCCCTCTCGCGTGACGGCAAACTTCGACACTGCAAACTCGACGACGTCCTACACCATAAAGTTCTACACCGAGGAAAACGTCTACGGCACGTTCAGGCTCTATGACGAAAACGGCAAAGTGCTCGGCGACGTAAGTACATCGAAGTCCGACGCACTCGCAACATATGCCTCGAGCAAGACCGACTATCTCGACGCAATAGACTACAAAGAATTCTCAAACGGCGTGAAAGCGGAATTGTTCACTCAAACCAAACCGCAATACATTCCGCTCATCGATCTCGGACTTCTCTGCCTCACGCACGGCGAGATTGTTGATGACGACGACAGCCCCTATATCTACGGCGATCGCGACAAGGCGGTTGCAAACAGCGTTATCTACTGGAATGTCCACACCGTCACCATCGACGGTCTCGAGGCAGGCAAAACCTACTACTACGACATTCTCGGCAACTACGAAACGGACGGCGAACCCCTCGAATTTTCTTTGGTGGAATACATCAAAACGCAAGGCTATGCAGGCACCGCACTCTCCTTCACGACGGCGGTCGGCAGAGACGTAGACGCGTTTGAATTCCTCACCATTGCGGATATCCAAGGTATGATTCAAAGCATGTACGACAACAGCCACGAGGCAGTCGATGCGCTTCTTAAAGACGAGAGAGTAAACACATTCGATTTCATCCTCAATGCAGGCGATATGTGCGACAACGGCAAAAACTTCAATCAATGGGGTATTGCGCTAAATACCTATCAGGACCTCACCCTCAACACATCAGTGTTCTTCACGTCGGGCAACCACGAGAACAATACCGGCGCAATGGGCAGATATTTCAACTACACCGAAAAAATCGGAAACGATGTTCAAACGATAATCGGCGAATACTATTCCTTCGATTACGCCAACGCCCACTTCACCGTCCTCGACACCAACGATGCGACCACAGAAGGTCTTGGCGCAACTCAACTCGAATGGCTCAAAAACGACCTTGCAAACACCGACGCCAAATGGAAATTCGTGCTTATGCACAAGAGTTTGTACAGCGCGGGTTCGCACGCGTTCGACGGCGAAGTCAAGGCTATGAGAGAGCAACTCACAACTCTCTTTGCAGAACAAGGCGTAAACGTTGTATTCGGTGGCCACGACCACACCTACACCACCACTTATCTCGTTGACAAAGACGGCAACGTCGTTGACAAGACGAGCAAAGACGGCGTGCGTTACACGGGCGACGGCGTTCTCTACATCACGCTCGGCACACTCGGCACAAAGTTCTACACCTACAGAGAGAACGATATGACCACCGACAAATTCAACAAGGACGACAGCATACTCCATACGCTCGATTCTCAAACGTTCGGCAAGGTCAAAGTCGAAGGCGACACGATCACTTTCACGGGTTACTACTTCAACAGAACAACCGGCAAGATCGATCAAATCGGAAACAGCACAGTGCTTTCCGCAACGCCTATCAAGGACAACAAACTTATGGTTATCCTTCTTTCCACTCTCATTCCGGGCGCGGCGGTGATCGGTGTAGGCACAGGACTCGGCATCTACTTTGCAAAGAAGAAAAAAGCAAAAATCAGTGCATAACGCAGAAAAATGCGCTCACCAAACGGTGAGCGCATTTTTCAATTAATAATAATTAATTACTTTGCGCCGAATGCAAAACACTTGTCACCCATCTTTTCAAGATGGCTTGACAAAT
>CAVKUX010000063.1:0-11035 GCA_963659595.1 Anaeroplasmataceae bacterium
GTATAACCCTGTCCACGTATTCAATTGGAATGTAAATGTTTTTGTATCTTCAACTGGACACAAAACTTTATTATAATATTCAACATTTCCTAAGCACACAGACTCATATTCTGCAGCATAAGCATTATTGCTTGTTTTGAATGTTATATAATTAGACTTGACTACATCCAAATCATTGCTTTTTGCAACGCTATACAAAACTTCAAACATATGCTTATCAACATAATCGTCCGACTCAACGATTCCTAAATATTCGCCATGTGCAGTATCAATTCCGACATTCATAGTGTTGCCATAGCCAGAATTTTCTTTGGTTATAACGATAAATCTCTTATCTTTTTTTTGCCATCTTTTAGCAATTTTTAAAGAATTGTCCTTCGATCCATCATCTACGCAAATGATCTCTATTTCTTTTAGTGTTTGATTCGCAATGCTATTCAAACACTCGTCAAGATATTTTTCCACATTACAAATAGGAACAACTATACTAACTTTTACACTATTCATAATTCACACCTTTTAACCAAGTCCAAAGCCGAGCGAATGACTTTGTCCATATCGTAGTATTTGTACTGTCCGAGTCTGCCGCCGAAAATCACGTCGGGACGCTCGGCTGCAAGTTGCTTGTAACGCTCGTAAAGCGAGTCGTTTTCCTCGTCGTTGACGGGATAGTAAGGTTCCATACCCTCTTGCCATTCGGTCGGATACTCGTAACTTATCACGGTTTTTTGTTGAGTGCCGAACTCGAAATGCTTGTGTTCGATAATTCGCGTATACGGCGTTTCTCTGTCCGTATAATTCATAACCGCAACACCTTGATAGTTTGGCGTATCGAGGATTTTCGTATCGAAGCGCACCGTGCGATATTTGAGTTTGCCGAATCTGAATCCAAAAAACTCGTCTATCATACCCGTGTACACCGTCTTGTTTGCAACGCTCGGATTATCCTTTATAAAGTCGAAATAATCCGTGTTCGTCATCACGTCCGCGCCGTCGAGCAACTTCTCGATTATGGGCGTATATCCGCCGATAGGTATGCCTTGATAGCGGTCGTTGAAATAGTTGTTGTCAAAGGTGAATCTGCACGGCAAACGCTTTATTATGAACGCAGGCAGGTCTTTGCAATCTCTGCCCCATTGCTTTTCGGTGTAACCTTTGACGAGTTTGGTATATACGTCCGTTCCGACGAGTTTCAGCGCCTGTTCTTCGAGATTTTTAGGCTCGTCTATGCCGAGATTCGCCACTTGTTCGGCGATTTTGGCGCGCGCTTCGTCCGGTGTGACAACGCCCCACAACTTGCTGAACGTGTTCATATTGAACGGCAAATTGAACAATTCGCCTTTGTAGTTGGCAATCGGCGAGTTTATATAGTTGTTGAAATCGGCAAATTGATTGACAAAATCCCACACTTCCTTGTCGGACGTATGGAAAATGTGCGCGCCGTAGCGATGCACGTTTATGCCCTCGATGTTTTCGGTATAGACGTTTCCGCCGATGTGGTCGCGTTTTTCAAGCACGAGAACGCTTTTGCCCTTTTTCAAAGCAAAATGCGTAAACACTGCGCCGAACAGTCCGCTTCCCACTACGAGATAATCGTATTTTTTCATTTCTCCTCCACAATTTTTATGACACACACGGTGTGTTATTATTTGATTGTCATTTTAATATATTAACATATACAATATTCAATATCAAGTCATATTTGCTTTTCGAAAGCGATGCAGCCTCATTCCGCGTCGTTACAATCCGTTTGTTCCGTATCGCTTTGCACATTCGCCTTCTTTTTGCGCACCGCAAAGACCGTGACGGTCACGACGATAGCAACCGCGGCGACAATGCCGATAATCAAAAACGATAAATCGAGCGGGCGCAATACCGCAGCCTTGACGTTGGCGGTGAACTTGTATTGAAAATCCACCATAGCGTTGTCGCCGTAGCGAGCGGTGATATAATACGTTCCCGCCTTCTTTGGCGTGAACTCGAACACTTCGCCCGAAGCAACGTACTCGCCGTTGACGTACCATTTGGTTTCGACGTCGGGATTGAGATACTTCACGCCCGTGAGTGCGAAACGAGTTGTTTCTCTCGTATAAATCGTTGCCGACGAGGGCGCTTCGCTAACGTCCTTTTGTGCGCTGTCTGCGAGCGTAACTCTGACTTCGCCGACATAATAAATGCCGTATTCTATGTGGATTTGTACGCTTTGCGTTGCCGAGTATCCGGGGATTTTCGCCTTGATGACAAAATCGCCGCCCCTTGTCGGGGTATATTTTACGCTCGTGCCTTTGCCTATGGACACGGCTTCGGAAACGGGCGTATCGTCGTCTGCGGATGCGATTTGTTGCACCGTCCATTCGAGCGCGTTTTCGACGTCGGGATCCACCTTCCCTACGGGCTCGATTTGCGCATAGAGCGTGAGTTCGTAGGCATTGTCCGCGCGCATGTAAACGATGCCCTCATAGCCTTCTTCTCCAACCTTGCCGTTGTGCTTAATCGCTATGGATTTCGGCTTTTCATAGTCGAGGTTAACGCTGTCCAGATCGGTTGCGACAATCGATTTGAACTCGAGGACTTTGTAGTCTGCGTCGTTCTTTTTGAGCGTTTTTGTCATAATCGCTTCGACGAGTTTTGCGAGCGTGACGGAATCGACGTTTCTGCCCTCGATTTGGCATCTGAGTTTCAAAAGAGCCGCCGCAAAACTTACAAATGAAGCCGACATACTCGTGCCCTGTTCGGTGCCGTACACCGACTTGGAGGACTGATATCCTTTGGATGTATAAATCCCGAAACCGGGGGCGCATAGCGTATACGTCGTGCCAAAGTTCGATGTTGAATACAACTCGCTCTTGTACTGATTCATTGCCGACACTACGCCGGGATAAGCCGCAGGATAATACAAATCGGAAGCGCTTTGGTCGGATGTTTTATTGTTGCCTGCCGCCGCCGAAACGACTGCGCTGCGACGCGCGTTTTCAACTGCGACCTCGAAAGCGTTTGCCTCGTCCTGCGTGAGTTGTTTGTTCTTTATGAGGCTTTCGATATCGCCGCCCGTCAATCCGAGCGACATATTGACTACGTCCGCTTTTGCGCTGTCCGTCGCCCAGTCGAGCGCGCGAGCAAGGCTTGTGAGTTTGAACGTGCTTTCCTTGTCGGTGTTTGCCTTGATGGGATAGATTTTTATGTAGTTTTCAAGCCCGAACTCTCTTATAAGCATAGCGATGTTGCCTGTGACCGCGCTCCCGTGTTTGGACGAAGCGTCGCTTATGTCCACGTTTCCTTCGGAGTCCGCTCCTGTATACGAGTTGTAGCCGAGAATTTCGCCCTTTGCGTTCTTTGTAAGCACGCTCACGCCGTTTTCGTCATCGGCAAACAGTTCGTGCTGTGCGTCGATGCCCGTGTCGATAACCGCTATGACTATAGGCTTTGAAACCTTGTTCAAATCCCAAGTTTTGACGACTTCCTTTGCCGATTCGACATCGAGATAATCTTTGCCGTAATACCAAAGATCGCTCATCTCTTTACCGCCCCAAGCGATAGCCTCTGCGGTTTGTGAAGGAGCAAAAACGGCGAAAACGCTCGTCAAAACAAGCGCTGCGAGCAACAAGATTATTATCGTTTTCTTGCAAGAGAGTCCTTTCATTCGTTTGTGTTTTGTGTTCTAAAAACGCAGTTTATTGCGCTTTCTCGAGAAGTTGCAAAGAATAGTTCAAGCGACGAAGCGTTTCGTCCTTTTTGAGAACCATAGCCATTTCGATTGCGCCGCCGGGGGTTACGGGTGCGCCTGTGAGCGCAACGCGCACGCAGAACATAACCTGTCCGCCCTTCATCCCCGATTGTTCGGCACAAGTTTTGATTTGCTCCTTGATTGCGTCCGCGTTCCAGTCCTCGAAATCTTTGAGCGCGTCGATTGCAACTTCAACCGCTTTGAGAGCGACATCCTTTGTGACTTTCATCTTTTGATGCTCGTACATAGCAAGATCGTAGTCGCAAAACTCGTTGAGGAATGCGAGTTTTTCGGGAATTTCGCTCAAAATATCCACTCTGGTTTGCATAAGCGAAGCGAGTTCTTTTACGTCGTAATCTTTGCTCTCGATTGCTTTTTCAATCCACGGCGTAGCGACTTTTTCAAAATCCTCTGCGCTCATCGCTTTGAGGTACTCGCCGTTGAGCCAACGCATTTTCGCTTCGTCGAAGATGGAACTGCTGTGCGAAATGCCGTCCACGTCGAACGCTTCTATCATTTCGTCCATCGTCATTTTTTCTCTGTTGTCTTTCGGACACCAACCCAAAAGCGCGATGTAGTTGACGACCGCTTCGGGCAAATATCCCTTTGCGATGAAGTCCTCGAAGTTTGCGTCGCCGAAACGCTTCGAGAGTTTTCTCGTTGCGTCTTTCATAATGGGCGGAAGATGCATATACTTGGGTCTTTCCCAACCGAACGCGTCGTAAATGAGGTTGTATTTGGGGGTGGAACTGAGATATTCCGTGCCCCT
Source organism: Anaeroplasmataceae bacterium (assembly GCA_963659595.1). Taxonomy (GTDB): domain Bacteria; phylum Bacillota; class Clostridia; order Christensenellales; family CAG-917; genus CAG-475. Next base: position 4,494 of record CAVKUX010000063.1, read on the forward strand.
TATGACGTGGGTTATGCCCATAAGGTGGTCGTCGACGACGTTTGCGAAGTTGTAGGTCGGAAGTCCGTCGCTTTTGAGGAGCACGCCGTCCTCGATGTCCGCGCTGTCGACGCTTATTTCGCCGAAAACCATATCCGTGTAACTCGACACTACGCCTTCGGGAACTTTTTGACGGATAACGTACGGCTCGCCGGCGGCAATACGTCTTTGCACTTCTTCCTTTGAAAGATTGCGGCAATGCTTGTCGTAGGTGTGAACGCCGTTTGCGTCTTTGAGGCTTTCGAGTCTTTCCTTATCGCAGAAGCAATAGTACGCGCCGCCGAGTTCGACGAGTTTTTCCGCATATTGCTTGTAAAGTCCCATTCTTTCCGTTTGGATATACGGACCGTAGCCGCCGTCTTTGTCCGGACCTTCGTCGTAGGTTATGCCTGCGGTTGCGAGGGTGCGATACACCATTTCCACCGCGCCTTCGACCTTGCGTTCTTGGTCGGTATCCTCGATACGAAGAATGAACTTTCCGCCGTTTTTACGCGCGAAAAGGAATGCGTACAAGCCCGTGCGCAAGTTGCCGATGTGCATAAATCCCGTCGGCGACGGAGCAAATCGTGTTCTGACTGTTTCAGACATAATAAAATGTACCTTCTTTTAGTTCTTTTTGCAATTTTTGATATTGATTCAATTCGTCGTGTTCTTCAAACGAATAGTATTGACTGCCACCGAAAATGATGTGGTCTTGAAGAATTATGCCGATGTTTGCAAGCGTGATATACAGTTCCTTCGTCATTGCGTAATCCGCTTCGGAGGGAGTTGTATTTCCGCTCGGATGATTGTGCGCCAAAAGCAAATTGCTTGCGCCTGCGCTCAAAGCGAAATCGACGATTTTTCTGACGCTGAAAAGCACGGCGTTTCCGCTTCCCCGTTCGATAATCTCGCACCTGATAAGTCTGCTGTGCGCGTCGAGGGCGGCAACGCAAACGTGTTCCTGATTCAAACCGAAAAGTTGACCGCACAAGAAGTTGCGAGCCTTGCCTCTGCCCGACAAGTCCTCGCGAACGAGGTCGCTGTTGACGCCGTTGACGTAAACCTTCATAATTTCCGGCAGTTTGGACAAAAACAACGCGGCGTTGTCCGTCATTCCGCTGACGGATTTCAAATCCCGCTCGCTTGCGTTCAATACGCCCGCAAACGAAGAGTACTTGTCGATAAGCGCATGTGCAATCTCGTTGGTGTCCTTCCTCGGAATGAACGGGAAAAGCAAATATTCCAACACTTCATGCTCTTGAAAGGAAGGCAACCCGCCCTTGCGTATTTTGTCGCGCACTCTTTGTCTATGTCCGTCGTGTACGTTTTTCATAATTACAATTCCGGATACGCCTTGAAAACGGTTTCGTCGAGTTTTACGAGTCTGACAAGCACGGCAAGCGCCTCTTCCTCGTCCTTGAATCCGTACGTTTTGCCTATCACTTTCCACGCGCCGTATGCGTGCAAGAAGTCGTACCAGAAATAGCACTCGTCTTGCAGTTGGAAGATTTCGAGAAAATTGAACGTTTCGTACTTACTCCACTTCCTCAGCACCTCTATGAGCGACATAACCTCTTGATTGTCGTCGTAGCGTGCGTGAATAAACTGAAGCATATACTTTTTCACTTCTTTTGAAAAGGTCATAACGCCCTGTTTGGCGTTTTCTATATCCTTCAAAATGAGTGCGATTTCCTCGTCGTCGCTATGCTTTTTGAGGATTTTTTGACACGGAAAAGCAAATGCGTTTGTCATAATGATTTATTATAGACGATAAAACGATATAAATCAAGGTTTTTTGTTTTTTTGCGCAAGCGCGCTTATACGCGCGCAAAATCCTCGTGCGAACAGATAAAATCGGACGTTTTGCCTCTTGCGTTTTAAGAAAAGCCTGCGTTTTGCATATGCCGTATGCTCATAAGGAAAAACACTTCTCAACCTTTGCCTTATGCAAAAAACAAATCCGCGCGGTCTTATAGCGTGGCGAATAAGCAAATTCGACGCTCAATCTACGCCGTATGCGTATCGAGCAATCGCTTTGCAAAGCACGGCGGCTATTGCAACCTGATATTCGGTTTTTTGAAGATTCACTTCGTCGGCGTAATTGCTCAAAAATCCGCATTCCACGATTGCTGACGGATAAGGGTTACATTCCAAAAGATATTTTTGAGCGCAAAGCGCGCTGTATTCTCTGCCGCCCTCTTTTGCGTTTATCTCTTTGTTGAGAGCGTTTTGCAATGCGGTTGCCAACTCTTTGCCACTATCGCTCTGCTTTGAATAGAACACTTGCGCGCCCCGCCTCGACGGCAACGAATAGAAATTCATATGTATGCTCACCACGAGGCAAGGTTTTACGTCGTTTACAATCTGTCCGCGCCTATACATATCCGCGCGCTTTCTGTTGTCCGTCACGCCCTCGAGGGTGTGCATAACGTCGTTTTTGCGAGTGTATACGACGTTGAATCCGCAAGCGTTGAGCATTTGACCGAGATAATTTGCAATGATTAGATTCAAGGTTTTTTCTTCAACGCCCGAGTTTTTGCCTTTTACGCCGCCGTCCGCGCCGCCGTGCCCGGCGTCAACGACAACCGTCAAAGTTTGTTGTTTCTCGCCCCTTATCGCTCGCACCGCAAACGGTGCGCAGAGGCAATAAACGATAAGCAACACGGCAATACCGCATATCGTGAAGATTTTTTCTATTACGTTGTTTCGACAAAATCCGACTCGCATATAGTTACAAAAGAAATCATATTCATACAAGCATAAAAATACCACCTTTTCCACAAAGTTATCCACATTTTGCCCCGAAATTGTGGATAACTCGGTGGATAACCCCTATTTTTCTCGTACAAAACGTATTTTTCAGCGATTGAAAATTTTGTCGAAAAAAGCGGTATTCTAACCGCAAATTCGACTTTTTGCGACAATTTTTTCGTATTCTATCGCCCTCTTTTTCACGGCTTTCGGGCATAAAAAGTCCGACTTTCGCATACCGTCAAAAGAGGTGAAAACTATGATGGAATTGTCTTCTCTTTTATTCAAACCAATCATCGAGCGCGAGCATTCAAAAGTCGTAGGACGCATAAAAAATGCATATTTTTTGCAAGGTTGCAACTGTATTGCATATTTTGTCGTTTCCTCTTGCAAAAACGACTGCGACGCACTGTTGCCAATCGACGACGTTTTGTGCTTTTGCGACGCGCTTATCATTCAAAACGACGCGAACGTCAGATGTGTAAGCGACGTTGACTTCACCGCGTTTTCAAGCGGCGTTATCGGTATGGATGTATACACGCAAAGCGGTATTCTAAAAGGCAAAATCACAAAAGTAGACTTTGCAAAAAGCGGAAAAGTGTCCAAACTCTACACCGAAACCGAGCAATTTTCACCGCAAAACGTGGCGTGCGTAGGCGACGTTATTTTGCTTAAAGCCGCAAAACAAAGCAAAGCGAAAAAGCAAACGATACCCCGCCCCGAAAACGAAACGACGGTGTTTGCCTTAAAAACCGATTCACCACAAAAAGAACCTATTAGAATCCGCGAAAACGAAAATGCAAACGCCTTGGCCGTAGTTGCTATCCCTACCGCAGACACGCCGAACGCAAACGAGGTGCAGACGAAAACCGAAGCGCAATTTACGCCCGTTCAAGTGACCAACGCGCCTATGGCGAAAAGACCTACGGACGATTCGCCGCTGTTTTCGAGCAACGCGCTCAAACTTTTGGACGCACCCGAAATCGACGACGATTCGCACACGCCTGCGAGAATTATATCCGATTATTCGTTCTTGCTCGGCAGAGTGCTTTCGGGCGATTTGACGTCTTACGCAGGCGCGACCATTGCCAAAGCAGGCACTATTATCGACGATTCTCTCGTCGAAAAATCCCGCCTTTGCGGCAAACTCGTAGACTTGGTGCTTTTGGCGAAAAGTAATTAATAATGAATAATTAATATACTTTGCGCCGAATGCAAAACACTTGCCACCCATCTTTTCAAGATGGCTTGACAAATATTTTGGCGCAAACGTCCTGTCACAAACAAATCAGAGCATTTGTTTGTGACGTAAGGGGTTGCAACTTTGAGGCGGCTCGGCAGTTGCAACGGTGAAAGTTGATGCTCACAACGATTCTTCGTCGTTCTATATTGTTCGGCTCCGCCTGTCTACGAGCAACGTTTGGGCGGCTGCGAAGCCGAATGATTCGCTGTCATTCCGAGCGTAAGCGTGGGAATCCAGCGAAGCGAAATACCGCCTTGCGGCTCCAATTCCGTCTGCGAATTGACACATTCCGTTTATAAGCATTCGCTCAACATCGCAGTTGAACTAAATAGATGTATAACGCGAAAGAGGCACCTAAGCGGCAACCCTAATTTACAAGTCGTAAATGACTTTGTGGACGGCGGTTTTTATCACATCTTTTACCAACATAATAAAACCGCGATATTGAGATGAAGAACGCGAAAGGCACGGCTTGAATCAAAACCCAGTGTACATAGGCGTACACGGTTTTGAGGCAAGTCGTGCCTGACAAAGTTATTCGCTCAATAGCGCGGTTGAAATATTTAGTTCAACTGCGGGCCGGCGGGCACAAGTGCCTTGCCGTGCTCATTCCCCTCATACTTCGCAAAGTTCTTGATGAAGCGGCTTGCAAGATCTTCCGCTTTCTTGTTCCACTCGTTGACATCGGCGTAAGTGTCGCGAGGATCGAGAATCTCGGTGGCAACGCCGTTGAGAGAGGTCGGGACTTCAAAGTTGAAGTACGGAATGGTCTTGGTGGGTGCTTTTTCGATGTCGCCGCTCAAGATTGCGTCGATTATGCCACGCGTATCTTTGATGGAAATACGTTTGCCGGTGCCGTTCCAACCGGTGTTGACGAGGTACGCTTTCGCACCGCTCTTTTGCATCTTTTTGACAAGTTCCTCAGCATACTTGGTGGGATGCAATTCGAGGAAGGCTTGACCGAAGCACGCAGAGAAAGTGGGCGTAGGCTCGGTGATGCCGCGCTCTGTACCTGCAAGTTTTGCGGTGAATCCCGAAAGGAAGTAGTATTGAGTTTGTTCGGGCGTAAGAATGGATACGGGCGGCAACACGCCGAATGCGTCTGCGGACAAGAAGATGACGTTCTTTGCGGCAGGTGCTGCGGAAACGGGGCGCACGATGTTCTTGATGTGGTCGATAGGATAGGAAACGCGGGTGTTTTCGGTTACGCTCTTATCTGCGAAATCGATTTTTCCGTTTTCGTCCAAAGTGACGTTTTCAAGCAATGCGTTGCGCTTGATTGCGTTGTAGATGTCGGGTTCGGAATCCTTGTCGAGATTGATGACCTTTGCATAGCAACCGCCCTCGAAGTTGAACACGCCGTTGTCGTCCCAGCCGTGCTCGTCGTCGCCGATGAGAAGGCGTTTGGGGTCGGTGGAAAGAGTGGTTTTGCCCGTGCCGGAAAGTCCGAAGAAGATTGCGGTATTCTTGCCTTCCATATCGGTGTTTGCCGAGCAGTGCATAGACGCAATGCCTTTGAGAGGCAAATAGTAGTTCATCATAGAGAACATACCCTTCTTCATTTCACCGCCGTACCAAGTGTTGATGATGACTTGCTCGCGGCTGGTGATGTTGAATACGACTGCGGTTTCTGAGTTGAGACCGAGTTCCTTGTAGTTTTCCACTTTCGCTTTGGAAGCGTTGTAAACGACGAAGTCGGGCTCGAAGTTTTCGAGTTCTTCTTCGGCCGGCTTGATGAACATATTTTTGACAAAGTGCGCTTGCCAAGCAACCTCGACGATGAAACGGATTGCCATACGCGTATCTTTGTTTGCGCCGCAGAATGCGTCTACGACAAACAATCTCTTGTTTGAAAGTTCCTTGACGGCGATGTCTTTGACTGCTTTCCACGCTTCTTGCGAGGCGGGGTGATTGTCGTTCTTGTACTCGTCGGAAGTCCACCAAACGGTGTCTTTGGAATTGTCGTCAACAACGATGAATTTGTCTTTGGGCGAGCGACCAGTGTAAACGCCGGTCATAACGTTGACTGCGCCGAGTTCGCTGACTTGTCCTTTTTCGTAGCCTGTGAGAGAGGGATTCGTTTCCTCTGCAAAAAGCATCTCGTAGGACGGGTTGTAGACCACTTCGGTAGTGCCGGTGATACCGTACTTTGTCAAGTCGATGTTTTTCATAACATACCTCTTTTATTAATAAAAATTTTCGTTCCGATTGCGGAACATATTTCGAATTATGCGGGCGAAAAGGCGATATAGCCCATTCACCCCTATTATCATTATACATCAATTTTCCCCAAAAAAAAGTAAAATTTTATCAATATGTCAAATTAATTTGTTTTTAATAAAAAACGTGCCTGCGGTTCGTTGCCGCAAACGGACATTTCCATGCCGTTTTGCGGCGGATATTTGGCAAAAAACATCATCTCGCTGTCATCTGAAACGCCGTTTGCCAAAGTGTTTTACGACAAATTCACAAGATTTTTCCTTAGTTTCCCAATCGAAGATAAAAGGAAGCCCGATTGCACTCGGGC